>DASVBB010000170.1:0-15609 GCA_036376045.1 Nitrospira sp. | reverse complement strand
CGCGAGAAACAATCTGAACGGAAAAGTCAGCGAGATCGTTTCACACGGCGTGATGGTTCATGTGAAAATTGACTGCGGCTTCCCGCTGATGGCCATGGTGACCCGGGGAGCGCAAGAGGAATTGCGGATCGAATTGGGGTCTCCGGTCGTGGCGGTGATTAAGGCCGGGGCCGTCCATTTGGTTCCACGAAATTGAATAGGTTTGCATCTCACCTAGGGGTCTCCCCAGCTTCTGTGGATAAGCCTGTGCGTAATCTTCAACCCTTCACTCGAATTCCTGCATTTCATCCCTGATCCCACCTGATTGCCTATATTTTAGGCATAGGCAACGTCGTCGCCTGACCACCATATCTAGTGGTCTTTGCGAGTAAAAGCGGATAAACCGCTATTCCTATACTGGGCGCGGGATTTCGCATCACCGATCGTGCACTGCAAAGCCTGGCCTGACGTTTCGTACAGAGTTATGCACAGAGTCCGCCTGGAGACAGCTGTTCCGCCCCTCCATTTATAGAGCAAAGAATGGGGCTTGACAGGACCGCCGTGCGTGTGTAACCATTGGTTACATGAAGCCGACAGACCTCAAACGCATCCGGGAGCAATTGGGTTTGACGCAACAGCAACTTGCTGATGCGCTGCACACGACGCGGGTGTCGGTTGCACGCTATGAAGCCGGAATGCGTCGAATCCCCGGCATGGTCAAGGTCGTCATCGAACGGTTGAGCCGTGTGTCGGAGATTCCCATGGCCGGTATGGTTGCAGCAGGGCTTCCGATTGAGCCGGTGCAGCAATCGGAACTCATCGATGTCCCCCCCAGCATGCTGCAGGGTGGGAAGACCTTTGCCCTGCGTGTGAAAGGGGAGTCGATGAAGGACGACGGGATCCTCTCCGGCGATCTGATCGTCGTGCGCAAGCAGGAGACGGCACAAAACGGGCAAACCGTCGTGGCGTTGGTCAATGGTGAGGCCACGGTCAAAACCTATTTCAAGAAGCCCGGGCACATCGAATTGCATCCCGCGAATCCGGTCATGCAGCCGATTGTCGTGCAACCGGATGATGAATTTCACATCGAAGGCATACTCATCGGCGTAATTCGACATTGCGCCATCTAAGGAACGTGAAGAGAGGAGGCGACATGCACATGGGAATGACGAAAGAGCGACTGATAGACCTTCAACGCACCGTCGACACGCTGCAAGGGCGCGTCCAAGACATGCAGTGGGAGCTGCGGCACGCGAAACGGGATTCCCTGGCGGAACGCTGGTGGAAACAGCTTCTTGGGGGACAAGGCAACGCTTTCATGTCGGCCTGCTGCAACAGGCGGGTTCGTCCGAACACGAAAATGGTGGATCATGCTGGTACAAGAAACTCATAGCAACACACAGGTGGGCGGGCCTTGTGCTGATTGCGGCATACTCGTGGAGCAACGAATCGCCTGCGTGGATGGCATCACCCATTCGACGGTCGATCTGTGCTACGCCTGTTGGGCGGCCTGCCAACAGCGACAAGCGTTTGCAGGCGGGTGCTGCGGATAAACGAGGTGAATGATGCAGGCAATCTTATCGACGACAGAAACGGAACTTCCCTTCATTCACGCGCAGACGCCTGGTCCCTCAAGCGGAAAGGGAGAGTCAACGGGGGATTGGTTTCTCGGCCTGCGGCACGCGCAGATCCGGTTTTCTGCAGACGACCGGCTGGTGCTGCTGTATGGACAGCCGTCCGTCTTTCGATTAGGCCTGTTTGCCTCTGGTGAACGCGCTCTCGCCGGAGAGCCGGTCGTGTATCTCGACGGCGCCCATAGCTTCGATCCCTTCTTCATCGGGCGCATGGCCCGTGCGCATCGCCGTCAGCCACGCGCCCTGCTGAGCATGATTCACGTGGCCCGCGCTTTTACGTGTCACCAGTTGGAACGGCTGATGTCAGACTGTCTGATGTCCGCCCTCGACCGCTATCAGGCCCGTCTGGCCATCCTCTCGGGATTGTTCGATACGCGCTTCGATCAGGCCATGCCGGAGCCTGAGGCGATGCGGCTGTTTGGCCGGATCATGCAAGCGAGTCAGAAATTGGCTCAGCAAGGCTACACGTTGCTATGCCTGTGTCCTCAGGGCCCGACCCTGACTCGCACGGGTCGTCGATGCCTCGATCAGCTGCGCAGTCAAGCGGATCGGGTCATCCGGGTGCAGGAAGAACACGGAATGGTCAAACTTCAGGACGAAACGGAACAGAGCGGTCAGCAGTGGGAACTCCCGCGCACCGCATTAGATCTCGCCTAGCGTCAGCAGCGAGTTCGTGACTTATCCGGGCGGCGCTACCCGATGGCTGCCCAAATTTTCTTCGCATTCTCCCCGGTAAACGTCATATCGTCCTGCGAAGCCCCCCGTTCGAAATACAGCCGCAGCAATCCGCCTCCAAAATGAGCTTCACGGACCAAGTCGAGGTTGATGGCCACTTCGCCCGGGCGTTCCTCATCCTGCACCTTCACAAACTTCATAGTGTTGCTCCTTAGAAATGGGTGGAACATGTCGCTCTATGAGCGCATGCTGTGGCTCATGAAAAATGTGACGGTATGTGGAGATCGCAGTTCTGTCAAGAAATTCGCGCCATGCGGTGCATCACCGTTTCAAGGCATGTATGTCCGTCTACGCACCGCCATGCGGACCCATGAAGAAAGTACGATTCAGCTAGGGAAGACAAGAGCAGACGCCTCTCGCAGCATTTTTCTAAAGTAGCCGCCTGATGTATCACCGAACGTGAGTCACGAACATGTCGGGAACCTCGACGAAACTGGGTCCAAGAAAGGTGGCGAGGCCTAGAGAAACCCCTAGTTCTCCTCTAGGTTTCTTCGTGCCTTCCTTAACCTACGACAGTCGGAGGCCAGGAGGCAGGGGATAGGTGCGAGCAGAGGGGGCGACGCCACCACGGGCGATCGGTTGCCGAGCAACCTGTGGGTCGGGCGGGTGAATAAGGTGGACAGCTGATGCAAACCGCGCGACAAGTGTTTCGATTCACCGGATGCAGCGAACTCCATGAGATCCTTGGGAAATCGGCTGAAGACGAACGTCGACTGGTGGAATTGATCGAGGAGGTGCCTCTCGACTCGATCTATTTCCATACCCATAGCTACTTCCTTCGCCACAGTTATGTGGAGCGTGTCTATCCGAACGATTTTGCCCAATGGGTGGCAATGGAAGTGCGAGATCTCGTTCTAGGAGAACAACTAGCGGTCGTGGATCCCTTTGCGTTTTCGAATCTGGAAACGCTTCGCGATGAATTGCTCTCCATTATTGACGATCACCTGTCCCGGATGCCCATCGTGCCCCGGGTCATGTATGGCTCTGCATTTCATTTCAATCAATCGAGACTCATGAAGGTGCCGACGGCCGTCGAGGTGTCCGACCTGCGCGGATTCCGTCACGCACTCGCCGAAATAGAAGTGAGCGCGATTTACTACCATGTCTTCGAAGCGCGTCATCGGTTGGGCAGCTCGGGGAACGACTTTTCGACGTGGGCGCTCGAAAGCCTGGGCATGCCGGAGTTCGCTCATCAGCTGCGGTCGATCAACCCCTACCTGGGCAGCCTCGAACGTCTGCGTTCCGCCCTGATCAACGTGTGTGATGAGTTCCTTGCAAAAGATCCTGAATCGGGCGCAACGGCGGAGTAATGCAAGATGACTGATCCCCTCTGGTACAAAGACGCCGTGCTCTACGAGCTGCACGTGAAGGCGTTTTTCGACGGCAACGACGACGGCATTGGGGACTTTCGCGGCCTGACGCTCAAGCTCGATTATCTGCAATGGCTGGGAGTGGACTGCATCTGGCTTCTTCCGTTTTTCCCTTCTCCGCTCCGCGATGACGGATATGACGTGGCCGAGTACCGGGGGGTCTTCCCCGATTATGGCACCTTGGCGGACGTGCGCCGCTTTCTCGACGAAGCGCATCGCCGCGGCATGCGCGTCATCGCTGATCTGGTGTTGAACCATACCTCCGACCAGCACCAGTGGTTCTTGGAATCCCGCAGCTCTCCCACGTCGTCCAAGCGTGGCTATTACGTGTGGAGTGAGACAGACAAGAAATATGAAAAGGCCCGTATCATCTTCATCGATACGGAGAAGTCGAACTGGACGTGGGATCCCGTGGCGCAGGCCTATTACTGGCACCGTTTTTTCAGCCATCAACCGGATTTGAACTACGACAATCCGGAACTGCGGAGCGCCATGCTGGACATCCTGGCCTTCTGGCTGGAGCAAGGCCTGGACGGCTTCCGGTGCGATGCGGTGCCCTATCTGTTCGAACGCGAGGGCACGATCTGTGAAAACCTTCCTGAGACCCATACCTATCTGAGGGAGGTGCGGAAGCGCCTCGACCAGCAGTATCAGGGGCGAATCCTCCTGGCCGAGGCCAATCAGTGGCCCGCCGACGTCCGGCCCTATTTCGGAAACGGCGACGAGTTTCATATGGCCTTTCATTTTCCGTTGATGCCGCGCTTGTTCATGGGCCTGCGGAGCGAGGATTCGCGTCCGATTCTCGACATGTTCACCCATACACCGCCGATTCCCGACAACTGCCAATGGTGCCTGTTTCTCCGCAACCATGACGAACTGACGCTCGAAATGTGCTCGGGTGAAGAACGCGACTATATGTATTACGCCTACGGCCGCGACCCTCAGATGCGCCGGAACATCGGCATCGCCCGTCGGTTGGCGCCGCTGCTCGAGAACGATCGACGCAAAATCGAGCTGCTGAACAGTCTCGTCTTCACGCTGCCCGGCAGTCCCATCGTGTATTACGGCGACGAAATCGGGATGGGGGACAATATCCATTTGGGAGACCGCAACGGCGTGCGGACCCCCATGCAGTGGACTGCGGACCGCAATGGCGGATTCTCCAAAGCCGACGGTGCCGCGCTGTACCTGCCGTTGATCGGGGATTCAGTCTTCGGCTATCAGTCGGTCTCCGTGGAGGCGCAGCTGCAGACCCCTCATTCGCTGCTGCACTGGATGCGGCGGCTGATTGCCATACGGAAGCGGTACCAGGCCTTCGGACGCGGGACGATCCAATTCCTTCGCCCACGGAATGAAAAGGTGCTCGCCTATCTCCGCCGCTATGAGGAGACAACCCTGCTGCTGGTGCATAATCTCGCGGCATCGGCTCAGGCTGTGGAACTGGATCTGGCTCAATTCGCAGGCGTGACGCCGGTCGAACTCTTCGGCGACTCGAGGTTTCCTCCGGTCGGCAATCAGTCCTACGTCCTCAGTCTCGCGCCGTATGGCTACTATTGGTTCACGCTGGAGCGCCCGAGCGCCGGCGAAGGGAGTTACGGCATCGAAGAAACGCTCATATAACGGCATGGTGGAACGATCATGATGGCACAGGGACTTGACGAATATCGGGACGTCGCCCCCAAGGGGACCGTGGATTTTCTCCACCGGCTGAGCGAGTCGGTCAGTGGCCGGCACTTCGTGCACATCAGCGCGGTCCGATACGGAGGGGGAGCGGCCGAACTGCTCAGGCGATTGATCCCCATGCTGAACGACCTGGGAGTGGTGGCGCGCTGGGAAGTGCTCGCAGCCGATCAGGAGTTCCTGGCTGTGACCCGGCGCCTCGTGAACGCCTTGCAAGGAGAGGAGCATGAGCTCTCTCATGCCATGCAGGAAGCCTATCTCGACACCAACCGGCGGAATGCAGAGAGCCTGAGCCTCGACGGCGACCTCATCATGGTCCACGATCCGCAGCCTGCTGCGCTGGTCGAACACCGCAAGAACGGCACGTGGATCTGGCGCTGTCATCTGGATTTGTCTCAGCCGCAGCGGCGGTCTTGGAGTTTCATTCGCCGGTTCGTCGTGCGCTATGACGCGGCCATTTTCTCGCTGAACGGGTTTGCCCAGCGGCTGCCGCTCCCCAATTTTCTCATTTACCCGTCGATCGATCCGTTGAGCTTGAAGAATCATGAGCTGCCACGGGCGGAGGTCAGCCAGGTGATGGAGCGTCTGGGCATTCCTCGCGATAAGCCCATCCTGTTGCAGATTGCCCCGTTCGAGGTGATGAAGGATCAGCTCGGCACGCTCAGGGCCTATCGGCTGGTCAAGCAACAGCACAACTGCCGGTTGGTTCTGGCGGGCGGCGGGGTGGCGCATAATCCCGAGGGCGAATCCATGTTTGCCCAACTCAAGGAAGCGTCGGCCAAGGATTCCGATGTACATGTCCTGCAACTGCCGCCGGAGGCCGATCTCGAGATCAATGCCCTGCAGCGTGCGGCGACGATCGTCGTGCACAAACCGCTCAAGGAAGGGTTCGGCATCACCGTGTCGGAGGCGATGTGGAAAGGCAAGCCCGTGGTCGGAAGCGAAGCCGGAGGGATTTGCGCGCAGATCATCGACGGTGTGACGGGGTTTCTCGTCCGGTCCGAAGAAGGCGTCGCCTTTCGCATCCGCCATCTGTTGAACAATCCGGGGTTGATTCAGCGGATGGGCGGCGCTGGCCGTGAGCATGTCCGAAGGAACTTCATGATCACTCGTCATCTGATCGACTACTTGACCCTCATGAATCTCTACACGGGAAAGCCGGGATGATGGCGTCGCAGGAGCGGGTGGACGCACCTTGGCAGCAAATACGGGCGCAGCTGCCGCAATTCGAGCGGGCCGACATCGTGGTCGGCTTCCCGAGCTTCAACAATGCCGAGACCGTGAAACCGGTCATCGAGGCGGTCATGGCGGGATTGCGGCAGGCGTGTCCTGACGCCAGCGTCCTGCTGGTCAATCAGGACGCCGGATCGCACGACGGAACACCGGAATTGGTGAAGGGGGCCGTTGAGGGCCGCATGTCTGTCGCGCTGTTGCACCGGGCGACCCGCACCGCCACCGGCATGGAGTCGCGCCTTTCCGGCGCCTGGCCTAGCGGACGAGAGGAGGCGTTTCATTCATTCTTGTCGGCCACCAAAGAATCCGGCGCAACCGCCTGTGCGGTCATCGATCCGGCCGTACGGTCGGTGACACCGGATTGGATGACCTGGTTACTGAGTCCAATCATGGAATCGAGGGCGGAATACGTGGCGCCGGTATTTCTGCGGCCGCGCTATGAAGGCAGCCTGACCAATATGCTGGTCTATCCGCTCAACCGCGCACTGTACGGCTCCGCCATGCGCTACCACGCAGGCGGCGGATGCGGGATGTCCGGACGGCTGGCGGACCTCTATCTGGCTCAGCGTTTTTGGGATGAACGGGCGGTGCGATCCAGCATGGATATCTGCTTGACGACCGTGGCCATTGCCGAAGACCGGAGTCTCTGCGAGGCCGGCCTGGGAGAGAAGTTGATCCAGTCGCCGGCAGGAGGCGACGACGTGTCGTCGGTCGTCGCTCAGACGGTCGGCGCCGTGTTCTATTTTATGGAACGTTATCAAGATGTCTGGGAACATCGCGCGCAGGCCCAGCCGGTCCTGCACACGGGACTTCCCTATCGTCCGCAGCCGGACCGGGGCCCGATCAATATCGACCGAATGATGCGCGGCTTCCGGCAGGGGCTCCGCGATCTCTTACCGATCTGGGAGATCATCCTCTCGCCCGAGACCTTATCCGGCATACTGCCGTTGGCGCTGATCGAAAAAGACGAGTTTCGATTTCCGCCGCAGTTATGGGCGCAGACGGTCTATGACTTCGCGTTGGCCTACCATGAAAAGGTCCTGCACCGTGAACACCTGCTCAAATCACTCACGCCGCTGTACCTGGGCCAGATGGCCTCCCTGGTGCTCCGGACGCAAGAGCAGAAACCTGAGGATGTGGAAGTCTGCATTGAAGAACTCTGCGACACCTTTGCTCGAATGAAGCCGTATCTGGTCGAGCGATGGAGGTTCTCATGAAAGAAATGTGGGAAGACGCAATGCTTGAGGCGTTTCACGAAACCAGCCGGCGATTGGGCTTGTTCTTGCCGAAGCTGCTCGCCCTGATCACCTTTCTCGTCCTGGGCGTCGTCGTCGGGTGGCTGGTGAAGATGTTGTTGATGCGGGTGCTGTCGGCGGTCCGCTTCGATGCCTTCTGCGAACGGATGGGGTTGATGCCGGCCCTCGCGCGCGCCGGTGTGGTGCAGCCGGCGTCATCGCTCATCGGCCGGTTGGGGTTCTGGACGGTCTTCCTGGTCTTTACGCTGATGGGGATCGACGCGTTGAGTTTGCCGGCCACGGCCAACCTGATGAGCGTGCTGCTCGAATTCCTGCCCAATCTCCTCGCGTCCGCCTTCTTGCTCTTGTGCGGAATACTCCTGGGCAATTTCTTGGGCGAGGCCGCATTGATCACGGCGGTCAATGCGCAGATCCAGGAAGCCCGCCTGATCGCGCACTTCGTGCGCTGGGGGCTCTACCTGTTTACCGGAGCGATGGTGCTCACGCAGCTGGGTATTGCGAAAGAAATCGTCGTGGCGGCGTTCTGCATCATGTTCGGCGGAATTGTGCTGGCGTTGGCGATCGCGGTGGGTCTGGGAGGACGGAATATCGCCCGTGACAAACTGGAACGGCGACTGCACCGCCGGCGAACCGAGGAAGACGAGCTGACCCATATCTAGCTCGATGGGAGTCCGCAGGCAGCCACAACGCATGCGCAAGGAGTATGGGATGCAGGAGACAACCGGACGCGGCCGCGTCGTCGTCGATCGCGTGATTCCGGAGATCGATGGCGGACGATTCCCCATCAAACGGGCCAGTGGTGAATCGGTCAGCGTGGAGGCCGATGTGTTTGCCGACGGTCACGATGTCCTGACCGTGCGGCTCCGCTTCCGCCATGAGGCAGCGACGGCCTGGACCGAATTGCCGATGGAGTTTCTGGGCAATGACCGGTGGCGGGCCTCATTCTCCGCCTCGCAGCTCGGCCGGTATCGATACACGGTGACGGGCTGGATCGATCATTTTGCGACCTGGCGAAAACATCTCGCGAAAAAGCTGGAGGCGGCGCAATCGGTGTCGATGGAACTGCTCATGGGCGCTGAACTGATTCGCAAAGGCGCGGGCCTGGCCGCCGGTGAGGACGCCGCCCGGCTGAAGCAGTGGGCCTCAGAGCTCAGTACGATGACGGTAGCCGATGCCGAACGGGCACGGCTGGGCCTCAGCGAGGACCTCCGGCTTCTCATGGAGCGCTATGCTGATCGGGCGAGCGCGACGAGCTACATCCGGGAACTGGAAGTGATCGTCGATCGTGCGAAGGCTCGGTTCAGCACCTGGTACGAGATGTTTCCCCGTTCCTGCAGCCCGGTCCCCGGCCGGGAGGGGACGTTCAACGATTGCGAAGCCCGCTTGGAATACGTCGCGTCGATGGGATTCGATGTCCTGTATCTGCCTCCCATCCATCCCATCGGTACGACGCATCGGAAGGGCAGGAACAATGCGACGACCGCGACTTCCAGTGATCCGGGGAGTCCGTGGGCCATCGGGTCGCACGACGGCGGGCACAAAGCGGTGCATCCGCAGTTAGGCACGCTGGCGGATTTCAAACGCCTCGTGACGGCGGCAAAGAAGCAGGGTCTCGAGATTGCGCTCGACATCGCGTTTCAATGCTCGCCCGATCACCCTTATGTGAAGGAACACCGCGAGTGGTTCCGCATCAGACCGGACGGCACGGTGCAGTATGCGGAGAATCCTCCCAAGAAATATGAGGACATCTATCCGCTCGATTTCGAGACCTCCGACTGGCAGGCGCTCTGGCACGAGTTGGAGAGCGTGTTCCGGTTTTGGATCGAACAGGGCGTCACCATCTTCAGGGTGGATAACCCGCACACGAAGTCTCTGGCGTTCTGGGAATGGGTGATCACCAGGATTCAGCGCGACCACCCCGACACGATCTTCTTGTCGGAGGCCTTCACGAGGCCAAAGGTCATGTATCAGCTGGCGAAGGTCGGCTTCAGCCAGTCCTATAATTATTTTCCCTGGCGGAATACGAAATCAGAGCTGATCACCTACTTCACGGAGCTGACGCAGACGCCGGTGCGGGAGTTCCTTCGACCCAATCTGTGGCCGAACACACCGGACATCCTGACGGAGTACTTGCAGCACGGCGGCCACCCCGCATTCATGTCGCGCCTGGTGTTGGCCGCCACCTTGGGAGCCAGCTACGGGATCTATGGCCCGGCCTACGAGTTGTGCGACAACCAGCCGCGCGAGGCCGGGAGCGAAGAGTACCTGGATTCGGAAAAATACGAGATCAAGCGCTGGCCGATCGACCGGCCGGACAGCCTGCGGGAATTCATCGGACGGGTGAACCGCATCCGCCGGGAGAACCCGGCGCTGCAGCACGACTGGAGCCTGCGCTTCCATCCCATCGACAACGAATGGCTGCTCGCGTACAGCAAGCAGTCCTCTGACGGCGCGAACACCATCGTCGTGATTGTGAACCTGAGCCCTTATCACGTCCACACCGGGTGGCTCGAACTGGATCTGGAGAGCCTCGGTGTGGAGGCGTCGCGGCCGTTTCAAGCGCATGATTTACTGACGGATGCTCATTACCTCTGGCAGGGGAAGCGCAATTACGTCCGCATCGATCCTCAGTCGGTGCCGGCGCAAATCTTCCGCCTTCGCCATCGGGTGCGTACGGAACGGGACTTTGATTATTTCCTATGAGCCTGCGATGTCGTTGAACGTTTTCGAAGGTGTGGCCCGGACGCGCCTGGAAGCACAGTTGCCCGATCTTTTGAAGGCCCAGCGCTGGTTCGGCGGCAAGGCGCGCGATGTGGCGTCAGTGCAGATCATCGACAGGATCATGATGCCTTCTGCACCGCCCGACATGGTGCTCTTGATCGTTGATGTGGCATATGCGGACGGGGGACATGAGCACTATGCCCTGCCGATCGCCGTCGCATTTGGACAGGAAGCCGAACACATTGTGCAGGAGATGCCGCGGGCCGTGCTGGTGCATCTGGCCGCCGGCGACACGGCGCGCCATGAAGCAGGCATCGTCTACGACGCGATGTGGAGTGCAGACGCCATGCACAGGCTGCTTGGCGCCATCGGGCAGGGCGCGCGCTGGCCCGGTGAAGCCGGAGTCCTGCAAGCATCGTCGACGGCCGCCTATGCGTCGATGGTGCCGTCCGGCGGTCACCTCGCCGCGCGCGTGCTGCAGACGCAGCAGAGCAACACGTCAGTGGCGTTCGGGGAACAGGCCTTGCTGAAACTCTACAGGCGCGTGCAAGCCGGCATCAATCCGGATTGGGAGATCGGGCGGTATCTCACCTCCCGTGGCTTTACCTATAGTCCGGCGGCGGGCGGCGTGATCGAATATGTCAGACCGGATGGAACAATGACGGTGGCCTTGCTGCAGGCCTTTGTTCCGAACGTCGGGGATGCCTGGCACGCCATGCTGGGCATGTTGGAAGGGTTTCTGGCTCGTGTGCAGCAGGACACGGCGCAGGTCGACAGCGAGGCGGGGCGGGAATGCCCGTTGTGGGAGCTGGCCCAGTCGGCGCTGTCCGACGCAGGGCTGACGCTCATCGGTCCCGCGCTGGATGCCGCCGCCTGTCTGGGACGGCGTACGGCGGCGCTCCATCTGGCGCTGGGCGCCGAGCGCAGTGATCCGAACTTCGCCATGGAACCGCTGACCCCGGCGTATCTTGAGGCCCGGCAGCGGTCCATGCAGCAGTCATGGAAACACGTGATGCACCTGCTCACCCAACGATCGCAGCCGGGCGCACCGCTTCGAGCGGAGGCCCGCGAGCTGCTCGCACAGGAAGACCGCGTCCTTGCCGTCTTCCAGACATTGCTCGACGTCCGGGAGGGCGGAGAACGGATCCGATGCCATGGCGATTATCACTTGGGACAGGTCTTGTGGACGGGAAACGACTACGTTGTCACCGATTTTGAAGGCGAGCCGGCCAGGCCGCTGCAGGAACGCCGGTTGAAGCATTCACCGTTGTACGACGTGGCCGGGATGTTGCGATCGTTTGCATATGTGTCCTCGAGCGCGCTGGCCGGGCAGCCTCACGAGCATCAACACCAGCTTGCCCGGTGGACAAGCTATTGGTCGCGCTGGGTGCGGGCGCATTTTCTCGGGGCCTATGTGGCGGATGTTCACGAGGCTCCGTTTTGGCCGCGGTCGGGGAGGGATGCCGCACGGCTGCTGATGGTCCATGAACTGGAAAAGGCTGTCTATGAGCTGGGATATGAATTGAACAATCGCCCGGAATGGGCGACCATCCCGCTCAAAGGCATCGCCGAAATTGTCCATATGAGCGGAGTCCGGGCGGCCGCTTAATTGCCCAGCGAGGTGACGAGATGCACAAGGAACAACGCGGAGTCGAGCTGATGGAACACGTGAAGATGCTGGCGCCTCATGACCTGCATTTGTTCAACGAGGGCACACACTTCCGCCTGTACGACAAGCTCGGAGCGCACATGATGCGCTTACAGGGCGTCGAGGGCACCTATTTTGCGGTGTGGGCGCCCAATGCCGAGCGTGTGGCGGTCATGGGTTCCTTCAATGACTGGTCGAAGGAGAGCCATCTGCTTCGTCCCAAGGAATCGTCCGGCATTTGGGAAGGCTTCATTCCCGGAATCGGGAAAGGTACGTTGTACAAGTTCCACATCCGGTCGCACGAGCGTGGCTATGAGGTGGACAAAACCGATCCCTTCGCGTTCTTCAACGAGATTCCACCCAAGACGGCCTCGATCGTGTGGGACACCGACTACGACTGGCACGATGGAGAATGGATGAAGGACCGGCACCGGCACAATGCCCTGAACGCACCCATCTCGATCTATGAGATGCACGTCGGATCCTGGCGCCGCATCGGCCAGGAGGGGAACAGATCGTTAAGCTACCGGGAGCTGGCTCTCGAGTTGCCGCAATATCTGCAGCAGCTGGGGTTCACCCACGTGGAGTTTCTGCCCGTCATGGACCATCCGTTCTTCGGGTCATGGGGGTATCAGACGACGGGTTATTTCGCGCCGTCCGGCAATTACGGGACGCCGCAGGATTTCATGATGCTGATCGATCACCTGCATCAGCACGGCATCGGCGTCATTTTGGATTGGGTCCCGTCTCACTTTCCCACGGATGCGCACGGCCTGGCATTTTTCGACGGCACCCATCTGTTCGAACATGCGGATCCGCAACAGGGGTTCCACCCCGAATGGAAGACCTTCATCTTCAATTACGGCCGGAACGAGGTGCGGAGCTTCCTGATCAGCAGCGCGATGTTCTGGCTGGAGAAATATCACATCGACGGCATTCGTGTGGATGCCGTGGCTTCGATGCTGTATCTCGATTACTCGCGCAAGGAAGGCGAGTGGATTGCCAATCGCTACGGCGGGCGGGAAAACCTGGAGGCGATTGATTTCCTCCGCCGTTTCAACCAGGAAGTCTACAAACAATTTCCGGACGTTCAAACGATCGCGGAGGAATCGACCGCGTGGCCGATGGTCTCCAAGCCGACCTACGTGGGCGGACTGGGGTTCGGCTTGAAATGGGACATGGGCTGGATGCACGACACGCTCAGCTACATGAGCCAGGACGCCTATTTCCGGAAATACCACCACAACAAATTGACGTTTCGGATGCTCTACGCCTTTCACGAGAATTTCGTGCTCCCGCTCTCCCATGACGAAGTCGTCTACGGCAAGGGGTCCTTACTCGGCAAGATGCCGGGCGACGTCTGGCAGAAGTTCGCCAATTTGCGACTTCTGTACGGATACATGTATGCGCAGGCCGCGAAGAAACTGCTCTTCATGGGTGGCGAGATCGGGCAGTGGAACGAATGGACCCATGACCGGAGCCTCGATTGGGATCTGCTCAAGATTCCGATTCACACGGATCTGCAGCGCTGGGTGTCGGATCTGAACCGTCTCTATCGGTCGGAGCCGGCGCTCTATGAGCACGACATCGATCCGGCCGGATTTGAGTGGATCGATTGCAACGATGCCGAATCGAGTGTGATCAGCCTGCTTCGCAAAGGTGCGACGACGCAGGATCTGCTCCTCGTCGTCTGCAACTTCACGCCGGTGCCGCGCTCGAACTACCGGATCGGTGTGCCACGCGGGGGCTATTGGCAGGAGGTGTTGAACAGCGATGCCCCGCTCTATGGGGGAGGGGGCTGGGGAAATTTAGGCGGGACCGATGCCGCCCCCGTTCCCTTGCACGGGCGCAATCACTCCGTCACGTTGACGCTGCCGGCGCTCTCCGCCTTGTTTTTCAAAAATACCGGATCTTAGTCGTCGAGCCGGTAGAGCCGCCCTTCGTCGGGGAGCAACCTTGCCTGGCGGGAGAGCGGGGTCGAATCAGCGGCGTCGGGATGCGTCGACAATACGAACTTTCCCTGAGAGACGCCGTGAGGCAAGGTCAGCTCCACCGGCCGGCCGGAGAAGTTCAGCATGATCAGCATGCGTGTCTGTCCGCCATCCGCCGATCGAGCAGTCCGCTCATATGCCAGGCAATCGGCAGCGTTCGTCTGAACCAACGAGACGTCACCACTTGTCAGCGCCGGTGAGTTCCGGCGCAGCCCAATCAGCCGCTTATAGAGGGAAAGCAGTGAGCGCGGGTCGCGGGCTTCCTCTGCGACGTTGAGCGCCGAATGATCGGCAGGAACGGGCAGCCAGGGCCGGCCTGTCGTGAACCCCGCCTGGGAGGATCCGTCCCATTGCATCGGCGTGCGAGCCGGGTCGCGTCCGGGGCGAAAGGGCCAAAACCGCTTCGTGTAAGGGTCGCGCAATTCGTGGTACCGCAGCTTCGCATTGCGCATGCCGAGCTCCTCGCCGTAATAGAGAAACGGTGTGCCGGGGAGCGTAAACAGGAGCAGCGCCGCCGCTCTCGCTCTCGCCCACGCGTCTCCGTCCTTTCCATAACGGTCGATATGGCGCGGTTGATCGTGATTGCTGAAGACGATCGTCGGCCAGCCGCCTTTGGGAATGGCCGGGACATACTCGGTGAGAAAGCGTCGGAACCGATCTGCGCGCCACATCGATTTCAGCAGGCGAAAGTCAAAGACCAGATGGAGTTCGTTCCCGCCATCCCCGTAGAAGGCGGCGGGGCCGCCCGGTGTATCGGCCGCCGCTTCGCCGATCAACACGGCGTCAGGATAGGCGGACAGCAACTGCCGCAGCTCCTGCATGATTTCGTGGGTTGCCGGTTGATCGCGATCGTACCGGTGCTCCTGTCTCGTATAGCCTCGTAACCCCAAGCGGAACGGATTGTTCGGCCAACGGAGGTCCTTTCCGAGCCAATTGATCGCATCCAGGCGGAAGCCATCCACGCCGCGATCCAGCCAAAAGCGGACCACGTCCCACATGGCAGCCCGAACTGACGGGTGTTGCCAGTTGAGATCGGGCTGCTCCTTCAAGAAGGAGTGGAGGTAGTACTGTCGGCGCGACGGATCCCAGGTCCACGATGAGCCGCCGAAGCGGGCGTTCCAGTTGCTGGGCCGGCGGAAGAACGGTTTTCCGTCCGCCCAACAGTACCAGTCCGCTTTCTGCGAACGGCTGTTGGAGCGGGACTCCAGAAACCACGGATGTTGATCCGAAGTGTGGTTGAGGACCAGATCCATGATAATGCGCAGACCCCGGCGATGCGCCTGCCGGAGCAGCGAATCAAAATCGCCCAGGGTTCCGAAGCGGGGATCGACATTGCAGTAGTCGTTCACATCGTAGCCGAAG
>DASVBB010000169.1:0-26929 GCA_036376045.1 Nitrospira sp. | reverse complement strand
CTCCTGAGCTGCGAGTCGGCCGATCGCGTATTAAAGGCCACTCAACAGGCCGTGGCCGGCCGGACCGGAAGGGATGTCCTCGCCGTCGTCGGGGGGAAGGACCCGTCCAAAATCGCCCAGGAGCGACTCGATTCTTATGCGCAGGATCCTGAACGGCTACTCAGAGACCTGCGTACGGCGCAGCATGAATTTCAGACGCTGTACGATGCGCTGACTGGAAACGTCAAAGACAAGTGGGGGCCAAAAGAAGTCAAGCTGCCCGAGAAAAAGAAGTACGTGAAGTACACGCAAAATTATCGAAGCCGGGCCATTGTCGACTTCGACCGCGGGCAGATCACTGTGGAAACGGTGGACGAAACGAATCCACGGGCAAGCCTCACCCGTGCGGTAGTCGTGACGTTGCTGACGCCGCAAGATCCCCGAATGGTGGATGTGTTCTCGGATAAAGAGGTTCCCCTGAACAGCAACGAAGAGCCGTACCTGTTCGGACTTGTGCTGGATGAGCAGGGAAAGCCGGTGCGCACGCAGGCCGAAGCCGAAGCCTTCGCCGGCCATCTGTCGGACAAGAAATCCGGCACCAGAGTCATCGATCAGGAGGGAACCAAGAAGCAGGCGATGTTCGTCACCATGAACATGGTGGTCAATCTTCCACAAAAGCAGGCAGAAAAATATCGGGCCTTGGTGCTTCGTTATGCCGATCAATACAAAATGAGTCCGAGTCTGGTCTTTGCCATCATCAGGACGGAAAGCAACTTCAATCCCTATGCCGTGAGTTCCGTTCCGGCCTATGGCCTGATGCAACTGGTGCCGACGAGCGGCGGCCGCGAAGCCTATCGCCGGGCGAAAGGCGAGGATGTGGCACCGACCAGGGACTATCTGTTTGATCCTCAGAACAATGTCGAACTCGGCACGGCCTATCTGAACGTGCTCATGTTCAAGCAACTGGAGGAAGTCGCCAACGAGATTTCCCGCGAATATTGTGTGATCGCCGCCTACAATACGGGGCCCGGCAATGTCCTGCGCACCTTCTCCAAGAATCGCACGACAGCCGTCCAGCAGATTAACGGGCTCCAGCCTTCCGCGCTATACGACAAGCTTCGCTCCAATCTGCCCTATCAGGAAACCCGCAATTATCTCGAAAAGGTGACCACGTACAGAAAGAGCTACGTGAGCGCGGGCGGGGGAACGAATTGAGAAGGCACGTGAGACAGACTGCCGTCCGAGCCTGTTGACGACAAGAGGCCTCCTCAGATAGGTACGTGACTCCCGATGATCATCGAGAACACTCAGGCCCTCTTTTTTGTTGAAGTCTTCGGCGTGCTGGCCATGCCGGGTCCGACCAATTCCCTGCTCTTCGTCTCCGGGGCCACACGCGGTCTGCGCGCAAACCTTCACCTTCCGCTCGCCGAAGTCACAGCGTATCTCATTACCATCTCCCTGCTGGTCTTCGTCGTCGGGCCCGTCGCCAAAGACCACGCTGCCGTCGGTCAATTGCTCCGCGTCCTGTGCAGCATCTATCTCGCCCAAACGGCATTATGGCTGTGGCGATCAGCACAACCCAGTGTTGATGCTGCTCATCCGATCAACGCGCTCCGGATCTTTCTCACGACGCTGGTCAATCCTAAAAACTTATTGTTCGCGTTTGTGATCTTCCCCGCACCAAACACGGCATCCGACGTGATGCTCCTTTCGTTCGCCAGTTTTTCGGCCATTTGCACCGTTGCGGGATCGGGATGGGTCGCTGCTGGCGCCCTGCTTCAATCCGCAGGGGCGTCCAGGATCCATTTGCATCATTTCTATCGCGGTGAGGCGGTTCTGCTGGTTGGCTTCGCCATCATCATTCTGCTCTCCGCCTACTACTCCTTGTGAGCGTGAGGACGTCCATCCCGCTGCTCGCCCATTGGATGAACCGGCCACACTTCCGAGGCGCGAGTAGCCGGCAATCCAATTCTCCCTTATAATCGCCCCACTCGATTCTCGCTTCTCACCTCGACGAGGCCCGCCATGAAACTCCCCCGTAAGCAGGCCGCTGTAGTTCGAGACGCCATTGAACGCTGGAAACAGGACGGTGTGATCCCGGACACGCAGGCTGCGATGCTGGCCGCCACCATCGAGGTGCAATATTTCGATTGGCGGAAGCTCGCCAAGTACTCCTTTTGGATCGCGCTCTTCTCGATCATCTCGTCGGTGAGCGCAGCGCTATCAGACCGCATGCTCCAGGAGCTACTAGAGGTGCTCTTCGACGCCCCTGCACTCCTCAAATGCGCCGTCCTCTCGCTGGTGGCCGCGGGCCTGTACCGTCTGGGCCTTACCAAACGGCAGCAGGCTCCGGAGCGCGTGTATCGTAACGAAACCATCTTTTTTCTCGGGGTGTTGGCCACCGGCGGCGCCATCTCTCAGCTCGGGATCGCACTCGATACGGGCAGCGGACATTATTCGCTGCTGCTCTTGCTCTCGTTTCTGGTGTACGCCGTGCTCGGCGTCGCATTGGAATCGAACTTGATCTGGGTTTTCTCACTCGTATCACTCGGCGGTTGGATGGGCACGGAAACCGGCTATATGTCCGGTTGGGGAGCCTATTACCTGGGCATGAATTATCCCCTCCGCTTCGTGCTCTTCGGCGCTCTCCTGACTGGATGCGCATTAGCCCTGGAAGACCATCCGGTGGCCGCACGATTCTATCGGAGCACGCTCGTCATGGGCTTGCTCTACCTCTTCATCGCCCTGTGGATTATGTCGATATTCGGCAACTATGCCGACATGCGCGTCTGGGAACAGGTGAAGCAGATCGAGTTGTTTCATTGGTCGATTCTCTTCGCGGCTGTGGCCGGCTGGGGGATCTATCACGGGTTGCGGCACGACAACGATATGACGAAAGGCTTTGGCGTCACGTTCCTGGGCATCAACCTCTATACGCGTTTCTTCGAGTTATTTTGGAACAACCTTCACAAGGCCATCTTCTTTGCGCTGCTGGCCGCCAGCTTCTGGTATATCGGCAGCAAAGCAGAAACCATCTGGAATTTTGGGAAAGAAGACCGACTGGCTCGAGAGAAAGCTTAATTAAGGTACGGGTTGCTCAGCGGAGGAACGCTCCGGTGGATAGGAGTCGCACGAATCTTCCGATGGCAGTGCTCTGATATTGCGTGAACTGCCCTCCGGCATAGACATCGCCGCTCCCGTCTCCTGCCGGTGCAATGCGGAAGACGGTATTATCAAACCCTGATCCGGTGGAAAACGACGAATCCATCGTGCCATTCTGATTGAGTCGTACCATCTCATTGGCCTGAAGATTGTTGTAGCTCGTGAAGGCGCCGCCGACATAGAGATCGCCGCTGCCATCTCCAACCGGAACGACGTGGAACACGGTGTTGTTGAACCCACTCCCCGTCGTAAAGGACAAGTCTTTCACTCCATTGGAATTGAGCCGCACGAGATCATTCACCGCATTCCCGTTGTAGTTCGTAAAGGCCCCTCCGACATAGAGATCACCGCTTCCATCATCTGCCAGCAGAAGCGTGAGGACCGTGTTGTCGAATCCTGTTCCCGTCACGAAAGTTGGATCGATGGTCCCATCCGAATGGAGCCGGACGAGGCGATTCGCCGGAAGACCCTTGTAGGTGGTGAAGGTCCCTCCGACATACAGATCTCCGTTGGCCAACGGCACGATAAAAAAGACCGTATTATCAAAACCTGTTCCAATCAAGAAGGTCGGATCAACCGATCCGTCTGGCTTCAACCGCACAAGCCCGTTGACGTTGACCCCGTTGTAATCGGTGAAGGCGCCGCCGACATAGAGATTCCCGCTTCCATCCTCGGCCAGAGCGATCATCTGCACCGTACTGTCGAATCCTGTGCCGATCGAGAAGGCCGGATCAAATACGCCATTGGCATTGAGGCGCACGATCCGATTTTTTTGGATGCCGTTGTAGGAGGTGAAATCACCTCCCACGTAAAGGTTTGCGCCCTGATTGCCGGTCAGCACGATACTGCGCACGCTGCCGGTGAATCCCAATGCCGTCGCAAAGCCCGGGTCGATCGTTCCATTGTTATTCAGGCGTACGATCCGGATCGCCTGCGCGCCGTCGTACGTGGTGAAATCGCCGCCGACGTATACGTCCCCGCTTCCGTCAGTCGCGCGGGTGATGCTCAGCACCGTATTGTTGAAGGAAGGAAGGGGGGTAGGCGCATTGTTATTGTTATCGTCGCCATTGTTGCAGGCCATGGCCACCAGCGCAACGGCCACGACCAGGCCCGCCCCATAGACACGAGATGTGTTCTTCAAAAGCCCCTCCAATTGGCCACAGGCAAGGTTTTGCGCAGAAGGCTGCACTCGATGGGCCGAAGTCTAAGGAACCTCTCGGCCACCCGTCTATCCCTCGAACAGGGGGCAGAAGCCCCGCCATGCCTACTCGTACACCGGTTGACTCGGCTGAGCCCGAAGACTAGCCTTTCGGCATGCACAATGATGAACAGCAGATTCGGGAGTTGGTGTCGACCTGGATGGAGGCCACCAAGGCTGGCGATATCGACAAGGTCTTATCGCTCATGGCCGATGACGTGGTCTTTCTTATTCCTGGTCAACCGGTTATGCGTAAGGACGGCTTCGCCGCGGCAGCACGGGCTCAGGCAGGAAAGCATGCGCCGACATTCGACGGAACGAGCGAGATTCAAGAGATTACGGTGCTCGGCGACTGGGCCTTCATGTGGAGCAAACTCACCGTTGTGGGGCCCCCACCAGGCGGAGGCCCCTCGATCACACGAGCAGGCCATACACTCTCGGTGCTCAGGAAGCTCAACGGCAAGTGGGTCTTGGCCCGCGATGCGAATCTGCTGGCTCCTGTCACTTCTTCATGACCGCGCGTGACGCCGCCGCCCTCGGTGACACGACGCAGACAACGGCAACCGGTGGCTCATGCCAGAGTCCGCCCTTCGACACAGCCCAGCGTCAGAGACTCACTGCCGGTATTGTGGTTCCCTCACCTGCCATCGTGCGACACGCCACGGATGGATGGATGTTCTTTTTCGCCTGTTGGGGTTGTATCCCTGGCGCTGTGAACGGTGCGGCGCCCGATTTTACCGGCGCCAACGCTCGTGAGAGCCTCGCCTAACGTGCTCTGTCAGCATTGGATCGGCCGCGGTAGATGACGAGACGGCCGTTGCACGGTCGACTGACGGCTCAATCAGTCCGTGAGGGCGCGCAGCAGGTCGGCGACCGAAAGGACGCCGATGATGGTGCCGTCGGCGGTCACGGGCAGGTGACGGATTCCCTGCTTTTTCATCACCCCCATGGCTTCCGACAACAACTCGTCTTCTTCGATCGTCACGAGCGCTTTGCTCATACAGGCCGTGACAGTCGTCGTGTTCGGGTCCAGGCCCTTGGCGACGGCTTTCCGGCTGAGATCAGAATCCGTGACGATCCCGATATAGCGGGAGCCGTCGTCCACGATCAGTGAACCCACCTTATATTTCTGAAACAGCAGCCCGGCTTCCTTGATCGTGGCCGCCCGGTGGATGCTGCGCACATCGTGGGACATGTAATCTTCGACTTTCGACTTTGAAAACCCTTTGCCGTTGCCATGTCGTGCTGCCTGCACCGAGCGACGCATCTCGAGATCGGCCAGGCAACTTTCCAAGACTTGCCGGCGTTGTTGGAGGCTTTCACGTTCAACGTCGTGCGTTCCGTTTTCCTGCGCCTCCTCAGGCAATAAAGCGGACTCCCCGCTCTTAGCGTAGAAATAGGCCTCGGCTTCATCCGAGGCAGCTCCGAACACCTGGCTGATCACCTCTTCCGCCGCCTCATCGAAGTCCTCAATGGTCGTCGTGCTCCGCTTGCGGGAGAGGAACGGCCGGAGCTTGATCAGTTGCTGTCTGAACCGCTCCACGTAGCGGTGAAGAATGTCAGTACGTGTTAACCCAGTGCGAACCCGTTTTGGCATTGCGTCCCTCCTGAATGGCGAGACGCAGGATAGCGCAACCCCATCCATCCCTCAAGAGGCGAGAATGGCTCGTCTGGCCTGCAACCACCAGGGGCGCAGACCCCATGGACACGGGCGTATGGCCATGGCGAGCACTTCTCGACGGTCTGCCCTACCCGCCCCCGCGCTTGCCCTGCATTTCCTTGTCGTAGAATTCGAGCATTTGGCCGATTTCTTCCTTCGTCATGCCTTTTTCGATCCAGCGGTGGCTCTCATGGCGCAGCATCGTTTCGGCCACCTGCGGCGACAGCTCCCGCACCAGAGGCAGGAACTTCGTGTAGAAGCTCTTGGCCACTTCGTAGAATCCCTGCCAGTGGACGTAATCCGGCGCGATTTTCGAGAGGCCATGCCGGGCCCGCCGCCCTTCGTGGTGCCACAGTTCGTAGAAGACCCACTCGATCTTTTCGTCGTAGGGCGTCGGCGTGATCTTTTTCATCGCCAACAGCTGGTCCATGGCTTCCTTCGCCGGCCTGCCGAACTTATTGTTGTACAGGTCGATGCCCTGATCCATTGAGGTAAAGAAGCGTTCCACGATCTGTTCGCTATGGCATGACGCGCAGACCTGCCTCATCGCCTTGCGACGGTCTTCATAGTTCTCCAAGCGCGTGGAGATCACCGGCCGCAGCGTCCAACTGATCCGGTCTCCCACGTCGTGAGTCACCTCCTGCGTCCCCGTCGCACTCATGTGACATGTGGCGCAGGTCGGATAGAGGTAGTCCTTGCCCGGATGCCACTTTTCAGTCGGATCCGCGAGCTTCATCTTCTCCTTGTTGGCCTCATACATGACGCCGTGCTTGCTTTCGTAGTAGGCTTCGATTTGGGGATGATCAGGTCCCATGTGACAGCGTCCGCAGCTTTCCGGCTGCCGGGCTTGTGCGACGGAGAAACTGTGCCGGGCGTGACAGGCCGAGCAGGTCCCCTTGGAGCCGTCGGGATTCACCCGCCCGATACCGGAATTGGGCCACGTGGCCGGATGGAGCTTGCCTTTTTCCATCACCTTGACCACGCTGCCGTGGCAGCCGGCACACCCGGTCGTGACGATTTCCGGACCTTCGACGACGTTCCCGAGAAAGTTGTCCAATGACCCCGTAAACTGCGCCGCCTTGGCGTGATGGGACTTGGCAAATTCCTTGGCCTCCCGATCGTGGCATCGCATGCAGTCTTTCGGGGTGACGAGGGTCGAGATGAGAAATCCTTCATGGTCGTAAGCATCCGCTTCGCCCTTTTCCGCCCGATGACATTCGACGCAGCCGATTCCCTTCGGCGCATGGCGGCTGACTTTCCAATCGTTGATGCCCCCGACGGCGACGTCCTTGGCCATGTGGCAGTCGATGCACTTCTTGTTTTCTCCCGAGACGAACGGCCGGAGCCCCCCGCCGCGCCGCTCCTCGACCTGGACATAGCCGACACCCGTGAGCGCCAGGAAGAGAATCAGGCAGAGCCCGCCGACCATATAGCGGGCGAAGTTCTGCTTGCCGTTGCTCGAGCGAGCATGTTCGTCCGCATGGTCATCAGGCTGTCTATCGCGCTCGTCCATGAAACCTCCTTGTGAGCCGCCCCGAATCGGACGGCCGGGTGCGCTTCCTCACATTTGCGTATCCAGATACATCAGTCCCACGATGGCGCAGACCACTACGGCGGCCACAATCGCGTTGACCCGCTCCATCGGCCATCCCCGCTCGGACAACACCCGATCCAGGTACGGATAGATGACAAAGAGACCCGCGAAGCCGAGCAGGCTCCACAGCGCGAACGGACCAGGCAGCAAGGTGATCCACATGAACGCCGCGGAGAAGTACCAAGGCGGCGATACGTCAGACGCCACCTCCTGGAGATTAGCCGGCGGGCCGAGGAGCGGAGGGAAAATCATGACAATATTGACGATCAGGAGCAGCAGAGCCGCCGCGATCGCCCCCATCTTCAAGGTGTGCTCCGGATAAAACGGATGGAATCCCCGGCTTCCCTTCACCTCCGCAAATCCCAAAAGTCGCACGATCACCACATGGCCGATGACCAGCCCGCCGAGGAGGACCGGAAGCAACTTCGTATGGAGATCGTACAGCCTTAACAACGTCACACCGGACACCTCCTCGCCGCCTCGCAGAAGATGGAGCAGCGGTGTCCCGATGACGGGAAGGGTCCCGATCATGCTGGTCACGACCGTCATGCCCCAATACGAGACATTGTCGAACACGAGCGAATATCCGGTGAAGCCCATGGCCAGCGTGACGAACAGCACAATCGACCCGCTCACCCACTTCAGCTCGCCGGGTGGCCGATAGGCCCGGGTAATGAATACCCGGATGACATGGAAAAACAGAAACAGGATCATGAGATCGACGGAGGTCTTGTGCAGGCCTCGCACGAACCATCCCAGATAGATCTCATTGGTAATCCGATCGACGCTCTCGTAGGCCTGTTCGGGTGCCGGCACGTAATAGAAGGTCAGCAGCAGACCGGTGCCGACCAGTAGGCCGAATAACGTCAGCGGCAGCGCCCCCAGGGTATAGGGCCACCAATCCAGATGCTGGGGCAGGTCTTTCTGGATGTACTCGATCCAGGACTTGCCGGCTTCTGTCTGTTCCTGCTTTGCCGTCTCAATGCCCGTTGTTCCCACAGGCTCCACCTTTACGTGCTTGCTACGTCGCCTGAATGTTCACGTACAACTGCTCGCCGCGTTTGACAATCGGCAGCCGGTCCAGTGGACGCGGGGGAGGCCCGGAAATATTCAGCCCCGTCCGGTCGAACGTGCCCTGATGGCAAGGACAGATGAACTGCGCCCGCTCCTTATTCCACGAGACCAGACAGCCGAGATCCGTGCAGCGCCGGGAAAAGGCCGCGACCCCGTCTTCCGTCTTGAGGACAAGGATCTTACGGCCGCCCAGATCCATGGACACGGCCTCCCCAAGCGGAATCCTCGACTCGGTGCCGATCAGCACAGTCTCAGCCTCCCTCTCTGGACGCGTCGGCAACAAAAACTGGAGGAAGCGAAAGCCGAGGGTGCCGAGCCCGAAAAGCATGCCGAAACCCATGACGGCCTGACTGAGAAAACGGCGGCGCCCGATATCGTCATGTACAATAGCCATGCGTTACCCCGTGTAGCCTTTCTCCCCGTGTTGATGGAGATCCAATCCCATGCGTTCCGCCTCTTCGTCGACGCGCGGGCTGATGACCAACGCAAGCACCTTCACGAGCAGCCAGGTCATCCCGCCGGCGAGAACCCATGCGGACAGAGCCGCCACCACCTGGGCAAAAAACTGATAGGGATAGCCATAGAACAGTCCGTCGCTGCCGCCCGCATTCACTTCCGTTGACGCAAACAACCCGGTCGCGATCATCCCCCACGTGCCGCCCACTCCATGCATCCCGAAGACGTCCAGCGAATCGTCGTACCCCAGAATGAGCTTCACGTAATTGACCACCATGTAGCAGAGGCCCCCGGCGCCGACCCCGATCACAAGGGAAGACATCGGACTGACGTAGCCGGCCGCGGGGGCAATGGCCACGAGTCCCGCAACCGCTCCGCTCATGGCCCCCAAGGCGGTCGGTTTGTCCCGCTGCAACCATTCGACGGCCATCCAGGCGGCCGTGGCGGCGACCGCCGACAACTGGATGGCCACGAACGCGCTCGTGACCGCGGCCATCGAGGCCGAGGCAGCGGTCCCTGTGAAACCGAACCACCCGACCCACATGAACGCCGCCCCGCAGAACGAGAAAGGCAGATGGTTCGGCATCATGTCGATGCGTCCATACCCATGCCGAGGCCCGATGACGATCGCCAGGACAAGCGCACTGACGCCCGCACTGATGTGAATCACCGCGCCTCCAGCAAAATCGAGGCTACCGAGACTGGACAACCAGCCTCCGTCCCAGAGCGACTGCGCCAGGGGCACGTAGACAACGGCCACCCAACAAAGTCCGAAAACGAGAAAGAAGGCAAACCGGATGCGTTCGACGATGCCTCCGGCCACCAGAGCCAGCGCAATCGAGGCCATCATTCCCCGATTCAGCGAGAGCAACGGCGCCGGATCAGGCGTCGTCCTCTCGGCGCCGTGCCACGCTGACCAGCCATTGCCGGCGAGACACCACATGAACGACACGGTCGCCAGCGCGACAAACGGCAGGGCAATGGTGTTCATGATGTTTTTCTTCCTCACCATGCCGCCGTAAAAGAGCGCGACACCCGGCACGGCCAGCGCCAGAAGCGTCGTCGACATCAGCAGCCACAGGGTTTGCTCGCTGTTCACGATGACATTGTCCCTTGAGCCAGCGACACCTGATACTCGCGGGGTCCGATCAACTCGATCGAGACCTCCCGCGAGCGGCTCAGATGATCGACGGCCAGTAGCACCTGCGCCCACGTGAACTCCGGCAGTTCACATAGGGCGTCGAGCGGCTGGGCTCCGCGTTGACGCAGCAACTCCAAGAGCCGTCGTTCACACGCCGAGCCTTCACGGGACCGTTCTTCAGACATGAACATGGCATTCCTCCTTTCCTTGTCTACAGATTGAACATTCACGAATAGGTCGAGCTCTGCTAGAGGTCGTTTTTCAGTCTCACGAATACGCACGCTCGTTATGTTGACTCAGATCCAATCCCATACGCTCTTCCTCCGGAAGGACGCGCAATCCGACGAGGCGATCCACTGCTTTGAGAATGACCCACGTGCCGGCCGCGGAAAATACCCCGACGACCACCACCATCAATGCCTGCACGGCAAAAAACGCGGCATTCCCGTGCAGAAGTCCGTCAGCGCCTGCCGCGTTCACCCCTTTTGACGCGAGGAGTCCTGTCAGGAGAATGCCGCCGATTCCGGCTACGCCGTGGATGCCGACGACGTCCAGCGAATCGTCATAGCCGAACCCGCCTTTTTTCATGATGGCGACATACGACAATCCGCCCGCCACCAGTCCCATGAACAGCGCCGAGAAGGGGCTCACGAAGCCGGCGCCGGGAGTGACCATCGCCAGGCCGGCCACTGCACCGCTGGCGATGCCCAGCACGGTCGGCGTGCCGCGGTGCCACCATTCGACAGCCATCCAGCTCAAGGCCGCTGCGACCGCCGCCGTGTGGGTCGCGACGAAAGCCACGACCGCCGTTTCATTGGCGCCCAGGGCACTCCCGGCATTGAAGCCGAACCACCCGACCCACAGGAGGCCTGTACCCAAGAGCACCATCGGCAGATTGTGCGGCGCCATGTAGTCCGTGCCGTACCCCTGGCGTGCTCCCAGGACCAAAGCGCAGACCAAGGCGCTGATGCCGGAGCTGATATGCACGACCGCACCTCCGGCAAAATCCAACGCACCCAGGCCGGCCAGCCAGCCTCCGCCCCAGACCCAATGCGCCACGGGGCAGTAGATGAGCAGCGACCACAGCAACGCAAACAGGATCAGCGCGCCGAACTTCATCCGCTCCGCAAATGCGCCGGTGATCAGCGCGGGGGTAATCGCGGCAAACATCAGCTGAAACACCATGAAGGCTTGGTGCGGAATCGTCGGGCCGTAGATGGGATGAGGCGACAGCCCCACGCCGCTCAAGCCGACCCAGGCCAGGCTGCCGATCACGCCATTCACGTCCGGCCCGAAGGCCAGGCTGTAGCCGAGCAACACCCAGAAGAGACTGACGACACAAAGGATCGCGAAGCTGTGCATGATCGTGCCGAGGACGTTTTTGCTGCGGACGAGTCCGCCGTAGAACAGCGCCAGCCCGGGAACTGTCATCGCCAGGACAAGCGCGGAGGACATCAAGACCCAGGCCGTATCGGCACCGTTGATCACCGCTCCGGCAGCCGTTTGGGCCAAGGTCGTCTCCGGGGTCATGACGCCGGCACACAAGCCGATCGCGGTCAGCACCATGCCGTTTCTAAGCTGCGTCTCCATAAGCGGCTTCGCGTCCTCCGTGCTAGTGTGCTCGCTGCAAACACAAAGGCGTCCGCCATTCCGCGTGAAATGACGGACGCCTTTGTCCGTTGCCCTATTGACCGGATCGACTGACGACAACGCTGTCTCAGCCGTTCCATCCCCGATGTGACTGCAGTCGGTTTCTTACCTCCCCGCGGGAGGCCTCAGAACGTCTTGTACTCCAGCCATTTGCCGTTCAAGGTAATCTTGCAGCGCGCTTCCCCTTGGCTGCCCGTCACTTTCTCCATGTCCAGCGTGAAATCGATGGCGCTCATGATCCCGTCGCCGAACATCTCGTTGGCCTGCTCGCGGAGCGAATCGCCGTACACTCCGATGATTTCCAACAACCGATATTTGAACGGATCCACCGTGTTGGGGAAATCCGTACGAACCGGAAACTTGCTCAACGCGGCCGTGGTCTCCCCGTCAAGCTCCAGCAAGGCTCCGACCTTCTTGGCTTCGTCGGCCGTGAAGCGATGGTTTCCGTTGAGTGCCGCAGCCACGAACGTCGGGTTCTTTCCAACGGCTTTCGCCACTTCGGCAATGGTGACATTCTTTTTCTGACGCTTCTCTTTCACGATAGTCCGCACCTTTTCTTTATCCATAGGTCCCCCCATGAGTGTACGATTGATCGAATGTCTGCCTCTTTCTCCTCAGTGTGCCGCGACCGTCTCTTCATCAAAATTGACGACGACGGGCGTGCCTTTCGTCGATGATTCCGGCGTCCCCCGCTCTGTCTCATGTTTCGCGTGTCGGACGAGAAAATGGATGATATGGTTCCTGATCTTGTAGTAATGCGGGTGCTCGATGATCGTTTCCCTCGATCGCGGCCGCGCAATCGACACGTGCACCGTCTCCGCGATCCGCGCTTCAGGCCCATTCGTCATCAAGAGGATGCGGTCGGACAAGAGAATCGCCTCGTCGACGTCGTGCGTGACCATGAACACGGTATTTCTCGAAGTGTTCCACATTTGGATCAGCTCTTCTTGAATGACGCCACGGGTCAGGGCGTCAATCTGCGCAAACGGCTCGTCCAAGAGCAATACTTTGGGTTCGATCGAGAACGCTCGGGCGAGGCCGACACGTTGTTTCATGCCGCCCGATAAGGCCGCAGGCCGCTTGTTCTCAGCCCCCTTCAGGCCGACGAGCGCAATATATTTATGGACATGAGCAGCCACCTGCTCATTGGTCCAATCTGGATAGGCAGACCGCACCGCCAACGCGATGTTCTCGAACACCGTCATCCACGGCATCAGCGCAAAATTCTGAAAGACAACCATGCGGTCCAATCCCGGGCCGCTCGCCTCGCGGCCGTTGAGGATGACGCCGCCCTCTGTGGGAGTTTCCAGACCGGCAATGATGTTGAGCAACGTGCTCTTTCCACATCCTGAATGGCCGATGCAGGTGACGAACTCCCCCTTCTCAATTTTGATGGTGGCATCCCTAAAAATGCACACCTGACCGGGCCCTGAAGGGTTCGGAAAATACTTGGTCACATGATCGATCTGAAGAAAGGACATCGGTTACTCCTGATAGGTGACGAAGCCAGCCAGTTTATTGAAGCCCGCATCCAGGATCACGCCAACCACCCCCACCACGAGGATGGCGAAGATCACCCCGGCAATATCGAGATTGTTCCATTCGATCCAGCTCAAATAGCCCACTCCCAGCTCGCCGAGCAGCATCTCTGCAGGCACTACGGCCACGAGGGCGCTACCAAAAGAAATGCGCAATCCATTGACGATGGTGGGCGCCGCCCCAGGTAAGATGACCTTGAACAGCCGTTGGAACCAGGAGAGCTGCACGATCGCGGCGACGTGCAAATACTCCTTCCTCAAGGAACTGACCCCGAACGCCGTCGTGGCCAGAGTCGGCCACACAGCCGCCATGAACACGACGAGCACGGCCGTCCACTTGGGATCCTTCACGGTATAGAGCAACAGCGGCATCCAGGCCAACGGCGAAATCGGCTTCATGATCTGAATGAAAGGATTCGCGGCGCGGAAGAGCACTTTGTTCAGGCCGAGGATGACTCCCAGCATGATCGCGATGACGGAAGCCGCAAGAAATCCGCCGGCAAACCGTGAGACCGTGTAGAGCACCAGATAGGCGATGCCGTGATCGTTCGTGCCCTTCTTCACAAACGCCTCAGACAGCTCTTCGCGCGCTTTCTCCAGCACCGCCAACGGACCTGGGATGCCCTTGACCTTCTCCTTTTCCGGATTCCAGGTGTAGCTTCCGTCCGCTGCCCGCACGATGTCGCCGTTGAACTCCATCATCTGCAGCTGCTCCTCGCTCAACCCCCGTTGATCGAAGCTTGATCGCAGCGTGAAGAAATGCCAGCTCAACAGGAACACCACGAGCACGAAGCCTGCGATGTACCACGGGTTGCCCTGCGACTGAGCGGCCATGCCCCCTCCTCCCGCTGCTCGAGCCGCGCGGTTTCGTCGCCATGCCGTCGCCCGTTGCCATGCAGAGAGAGACCAATGTCTGAGAAGCTGCTGAAGGGAACGCCTCAGCGAAGCGTCCGCGGACGCCGTCCCGGTGACCTCTGGCACCATCGTCCGGTTCATCGATTCCATAGCTTCTCCTTAGGCCATACTGTGAATTTTAAAACTCTTCGCATAGGCATCGGCATTGCCCGGATCAAATTCCTTACCCATGATGACGTGCTTCGTCGTCGTGGATGTATGCGTCGCATACCCCAGTTCCTTTTCGATGCGGTCGCAATCCGCCGCCCGATAGACTTGCTCGGCCACCGACTTGTAATTCACGTCTCCCTTGAGATGACCCCAGCGTTTCATCTGGGTGAGAATCCAGATGGCCATCGAATGCCAGGGGTACGGATCGAAGTCGATGCGGCTCGGGTCCTTTTTGATGTTGCCCAGCCCGTCGGCATAGGTGCCGGTCAGAACCTGCTCCAGCACGGTCACTGGTTGATTCAAGTAGTTGGTCGGCGCGATCGCTGCGGCGATTTCTTTACGGTGCGCGGGATCCGACGCGTAGTGCGTGGCGTCCACGATGGCGCGCCACATGGCAAGGAACGTATTGGGATAGGTCGTGGCGAATTCCTTCGTGACCGTGAAGGCGCAGCAAGGATGCCGGTCCCAGATGTCTTTGGACAGTTTGAAGATGAACCCGGCATTCTCATACACCGCGCGTTGGTTGAACGGATCCGGGCCCAAATAACCATCCACATTCCCGGCTTTGAGATTTGCGACCATCTCCGCCGGGGGAACCACGCGGATCTGCACATCCTTATCCGGATGCACTCCCCCGTCCGCGAGAAAATACCGCAGCAGATAGTTATGCATCGAAAAATCAAACGGAACACAGAAGCGAAAGCCCTTCATATCGGCCGCAGTCTTCACGTCCTTGTGTTTGATGTGCAGCGTGATGGCCTGGCCGTTGATGTTCTCGACGGCCGGCATGTAGATCGGTGTCGGCTGAGAGCCGGCGCCCAACGTGATCGCCAGCGGCATGGGTGTGAGCATATGGGCCGCATCGACTTCCTTGTTCACCGCCCAGTCGCGGATCATGGCCCAGCCCGCCGCTCGCTTCACGGACGCGTTCAACCCGTGCTTCTTATAAAATCCCAACGGTTCGGCCATGATGATCGGCGTGCCGCACGTAATGGGGATGAAGGCGATACTGACATCCGTCTTCTCCGGCTTGCCCACCGGGTCCGCCGCAAAGGCCTTCAATCGCGTCAAAGGAAAGAGATCAGCAATCAGCGCGCTGAGCGTCGCCGCGCCGAGCCCCATGAGCACCTGGCGCCGCGTCGGTCCCGCCGCTTGGAGCACGGCGGCCTTCACGGCCTGATCGAGTGTCCGCTCGAAATAGCGCTCTGACGTCTCTGGCTTGTCCGGCGTGTGGTCGCTCATGCGTACGCTCCTTTTCCCCTTGAGCTACATTCCCTATGGAAACAACAAAGGCGTCCTTCTCCCGAGCGGGAGAGGGACGCCTTTGTCCGTACTGATGCGGATCTCCACCGATCCGCTCCGTCTCTGTCGAAACTAAAAAGGCGTCCGCCATTCCTTGCAGAATGACGGACGCCTTTGTCCGTGGTCTTCTTAAACGCCACCGCCAGGCGCCATTGCCTAGCTCAGCGTATGGACCCTTCTAACATGGTTCTTCCCGAGTCGTCAACCCTAGAGGTCGTAATACAGAAAGAACTCGTAGGGATGCGGCCTGAGCCGCATGGGATCGACTTCTTTACTCCGCTTGTAGCCGATCCAGGCCTCGATCAAATCCTCCGTAAAGACGCCACCTTTCAGGAGGAACTTGTGATCCTTCTCCAGATTGTTGAGCGCTTCATCGAGGCTACCTGGCATCGTCCTGATCTTGGCCGCCTCCTTGGCTTCCAGATCGTACAAGTCCTTCTCAGCCGGTTCGCCCGGATTGATTTTATTCTCGATGCCATCCAGACCGGCCATCAGCATGGCAGCGAAGGCCAGGTACGGGTTGGCACCGGGGTCCGGGAACCGAACCTCGATGCGTTTCGCCTTGGGACTCGGCGAGTACATCGGAATACGGATGCCGGCCGACCGGTTGCGGCTGGAGTACGCCAGGAGCACGGGCGCTTCGAAGCCCGGAGTCAGTCGCTTGTATGAATTGGTCGTCGGATTCGTGATCGCCGCCAACGCCGGCGCATGCTTGAGGATGCCGCCGATGTAGTGCAGGCACATTTGCGAGACACCCGCATATTCTTTCCCTGCAAAAAGCGGCTTCCCCTCTTTCCAGATGCTCTGGTGCGTGTGCATGCCGCTCCCGTTGTCCCCGAAGATAGGCTTCGGCATGAACGTCACCGTCTTGCCGTGACGGCGCGCCACGTTCTTGACGATGTACTTGTACATCATCATTTTGTCGGCCGTGCGGAGCAGCGAATCGAACCGGATGTCGATCTCGGCCTGGCCGGCGGTGGCCACTTCGTGGTGGTGTTTTTCCACGGCGATGCCCACCTTCTCCATCTCCATGATCATCTCGGTGCGGATGTCCTGTTGGGTATCGGTGGGCGGGACCGGGAAGTAGCCTTCCTTGTGGCGGATCTTGCCGCCCAGGTTGACGCCCTCCTGGCCCATGTTCCACACGCCTTCGTCGGAGTCGATGTGGTAGTAGCCGCTGTGGCTCGTCTGATCGTACCGTGCCTGGTCGAAGATGAAGAATTCGGCTTCCGGTCCCCAGAACGAGGTGTCGCCGATTTTCGTGCTCTGAAGATATTTCTCCGCCTTCTGCGCGATGTAGCGCGGATCGCGCTCATACGTCTCACGCGAAATCGGATCGACCACGTTGCCGATCATGCTCAACGTCGGCACCGCCGTAAACGGATCCAGGCACGCCGTCGCCGGATCCGGCACGACGAGCATGTCGCTGTTGTTGATCGCCTTCCATCCGCGGATGGACGAGCCGTCCAACCCGGATCCGTCTTTGAACAGGTCTTCCGTCAACTCACTGGCCGGAATCGTGAAATGCTGCCACGTCCCGATCAGATCGACGAACTTCAGGTCCACGACCTGCACCCTGTTCTTCTTTGCAAATTCTAACGCTTCACGAACGTTCATCCCCTCCTCCTTTCAGACATTCTGAGAGCCCACAGCCTCCGGCGTTACGCCGCTTTGACTTCGAGAAATTTTTCGATTGCCTGCTCGATGACTGTTCGCACCCGTTCCAGCTGCACATGATCGCGCACCTTCGCCCCGGCCGGATCCGTTATGTAGAAGACGTCGGCCACCTGGTCCAGGCGGGTCGAGATCCGGGCGGCGTGGATCGACAACCCGAGTTGAAAAATCGCGTTCGTGATGACATGGAGCAATCCCTGGCGATCGTCGGCAAACACATCGATGATCGTGCAGCTGTCGGACGTTTCATTATCGATCCGCACCTCGGTCGCCTCAGGCGCCTTAGGCAACGGCCTGGTGAGCTTCAAGCGAGCCCCGCGCCGGAGCACATCGTCAACATGTTCCCACCCCTTGAGCACCGCCGCAATACGATCGCCGACGGTCTGACGCCGCTCGGCCGGCGGTTCTCCTTGATAGTCCGGATCGGTGACCTGAAACGTGTCCACAACGATCCCGTCGGCTCTTGTGAGGATTTGCGCGTCGAGGATCTGCAGACCGCTCCCCGCCATGACCCCGGCAATTTTCGAGAAGATCCCGGGCGTCAGATCGTCGTGCGTGATGACCGAATATTCACAGACCGCCAATTCGCGGTTGAAGTCCGTGTCGATGACTACGTCGCCGCGGTGCAGCCTTCGCACGCCGGCGAGATGCGCCGCGATACGGGAAGAACTCGTCCCGTACACATACCGCTCGGGAAATTGCTTTAAGTGCGCCTCGACCCATGCGCGGTCGTTCTCGACCGAACCGATCTGAGTGAAATGATGGCAGACGTCTTCCACCACCTTCGACCACCGTTCAGGCGCTCCTTGTTCGTCACGGTCGCCCGACACTTCCGGCATGGTTCTCGTATACAGCTCGATCAACAGTGACTCTTTCCATTTCGTCAGTACGCCAGGGCCGACGGCAGCGATATCGGCGGCCGTCAATGCCAGCAGCTTCTTCAGGACTTCCGGCGTGCCGACCTCACGGGCGAAGGGAAGGACGACCTTCTCGTCGTTCGGATCGCGACGGAAAGCCGTATGGGCCATGAGCAGGTGTTTGTGCACGAGAAAGCTGAGCGTTCTCGTCTCCTGCTCGTCGAATCCCAGCCGGAGGGCCACCTCCTCCGACAACCGTTTGCCCACGTCGCTGTGATCCTCCTCGCGGCCTTTGCCGAGGTCGTGCATCAGGACCGCGAGGTGGAGGATGTCTTTGCGTTTGATGCCGCGGTAGACCTCGCCGAGCACGCCGGTGTCCTGACTGAGCGCTTCTGCCCGTCCGACGGCCAACAGGCTATGCTCGTCCACCGTGTACTTATGGTACTGATTGAACTGCATGAGCCCCCGGACGGTGCCCATGGCCGGCACCAGCTTTTCCAACAGATGCGCGCGGTGCATGGCTTCCAGCGTTGCGGTCGTGCCAGGTCCGGCGAGAATTCTGAGAAACCCGTTGCTTACTTCGGGGGTACGGTAGGTTTCGGCCGGCATCTGATCAACATGGCGGTGAATGTCCTCGATCAAGGGCGGAACGATCGTGAGATTTCTGGCCCGGGCCAGGTCGAACAGCCGCAGCAACAGTGCCGGACTGTCCAGCACTTTATTGCGGTATTCTTCGGCCACGGAGACCAGGCTCCCCCGCACGACGAAATATTCGTCGACCCGCGGAGCCGGCAAAAAGCGGGACAGGCGCTGCCAGAACGGGACAGCGCGGCAACGCTCCACAAACCGCATGCACCGCTCATGCAATCCCATCGTGTGCTGGTAGTACTGCTGCATGAACTGCTCGACCGCGAGCAAATGCGGTTGATTCTGATAGCCGAAGTGCTGTGCGAGCCACACCTGCTCATCGAACGTGAGGATTTCTTGAGGCCCCTCCGCGTGGACGTGGAGCAGCGCCCGCACGCGCCACAGAAACTCCCGCGCTTCCGTCAGCGCCAGCAGATCTGCCCGGGACAGGATGCCACGGTCGGAAAGCTCCCGGATGCTCGGCGCTTGAAAACGGGCCATGCCCGCCCATTGCAGCAGGTGGAGATCCCGCAGGCCGCCTTTGCTCTTCTTGACGTTGGGCTCGAGCAGATACACGGTTTCACCGAACTTCTGATATTCCCTGCGCCGCTCTTCGAGCTTCTGATCGAGATACACGTCACTGTTTTTGGACACGACCTTCCGCAAGTACTTGCGATGAAACTCCTGGAACAGGTCGGCGCTTCCCGCGAGGAAGCGTGCCTCCATCATGGACGTCTTCACGGTCGCATCGGTTTCCGCCAGCTCGATGCTGTCGGCGATGGTCCGGAGGCTGTGTCCGACTTGAAATCCGCAATCCCACAACGGATGCAGCACCGCACGGACGAGCGATTCGACCGCCTTGCCGGAACCGGTCTGATACAAAAACATCAGATCGATATCTGAATGAGGAGCCAGCTCACGCCGCCCGTATCCCCCCAAGGCCATCAAACAACACTGCTGCATCCCGAACGTCGTCAGCTCGTCACCGCCCTGCCTCAGGGCTTCGCGGTAGCGACCGATGATCAAACCGTCGACGAATTCGGTCATCGCCGCAAGCGTTTCCGCCCCGGTCGCTCCGGCCATCACGCGGCGGGCCACATGGGCACGGTGCTCATCGAGCACCTGAACGATACTGGTCGACTGTGAAGGGGAGGACGAGGACGCTTCGAGTTCCATGGTCGGTACTACAGGGCGGTCTCCCCGGTTTCCCCGGTGCGGATCCGGACCGCCGCGCTCAAATCGCGTACAAAAATCTTGCCGTCGCCGATGCTGCCCGTCTTGGCGGCCCTGGAAATCGTTTCCAGCACGCGCGACACCTGTCCGTCCTGCACGGCCACCTCGATTTTGACCTTCGGGACGAACTCGATCGTATATTCCTGCCCGCGGTAGGTTTCCTTGTGGCCTTTTTGACGGCCGAATCCTTTGACTTCGGTCACTGTCATGCCCTGCACGCCAATTTCCAACAGCGCGTCCTTGACCTCATCGAGTTTGAACGGCTTGATGATCGCTTCGACCAGCTTCATGGATGCCCCCTAAACGGAATTGGCGCGCTTAATAATGTACGAGGAGCCTCACGAGTAGGCACGCTCGTTGTGTTGGGTGAGGTCAAGACCCGTCGCCTCTTCTTCCTGGCTGACGCGCAACCCCATCGCTCCATCGATCAGCTTCAAAATCGCGTAGCTGCCGAGAAAAGAAAATGCGGCGGTGGCCACCACGGCGGAGAGTTGCATGGCCAGATGCCCGTTCGCCGCGAACACTCCGACTCCCAGCATGCCGAGCATGCCGCCGACGCCATGGGTTCCCATGACGTCAAGCGTGTCATCATAGCCGATCTTCCCCTTCCAAACAATTGCCATATATGAGCAAATCCCGGCTGTGATCCCCATCAACACCGCGGCCAACGGGCTGAGAAAGCCCGCTCCTGCCGTCGACGTCGCCAGGCCGGCCACGGCGCCGCTCGCAATGCCCAGCACCGTCGGCTTTCCCCGATGTTTCCACTCGGCAACCATCCAGGCGAGCGCGCCAGAGACCGCGGTGAGATGCGTCACGGTCACCGCGCTGACGGCTACGGCATTCGCTCCCCGCGCGCTCCCCCCGTTGAATCCGAACCACCCGAGCCAAAGCAGGCCCGCGCCCAGCAGGATGAACGGCAGATTGTGCGGAGCCATATAATCCGTACGCCACCCGCGGCGCTTTCCGACGGCGATCGCGCAGGCCATCGCGCTGAATCCTGCACTGATATGCACGACCGCGCCGCCTGCAAAATCCATCGCACCCATCTTCGCCAGCCACCCGTTCCCCCACATCCAATGGGCAATCGGCGTATAGACGAACACCGACCACAGTCCGGCGAACAGCAGCATCGCACCGAACTTGATGCGTTCGGCGAACGCCCCGGCAATCAGGGCAGGCGTAAAGGCCGCGAACATGAGCTGAAACAGCATGAAGGCCTCAAGCGGGAACGCCGGCGCATATACGGCGTGCGGCTCCGGGCCGACGCCGATAAGAAGCGCCCAATCCAATCCCCCGATGACGCCGCCTCGGTCGGGGCCGAACGACAGCGTGAAGCCGCAGAGGAGCCACACGAGGCTCACGACGCAAAGAATCGCGAAGGCCTGCACCATCGTGCTGATGACGTTCTTGCTGCGGACCAGGCCGCCATAGTAGAAGGCCAATCCGGGGACGATCATCCCCACGACCAGCGCAGATGCCGTCAACATCCAGGCGACATCGCCGTTGTCGATCCCCGACTCCGTCTGGCCGGCCCACACGGGCGACGCACAGACCACCCACCAGCCCACGATCGCACCCAGTCGACGCCATCCACTCATGCTCACTCCTCTCGTTCGCAAGCTACAGGCCGCGATATGTATTCGTGATCGGCATCCGGCGGTCTTTACCCAGACCGCGATGCGTGATCTTGATGCCGACCGGCGCCTGACGACGCTTGTATTCACTGCGATCCACGAGGCCGACCACGCGCAACACGGTCTTTCGATCGAAACCCATCCCCACCATCTCCTCCACCGATCGATCGTCTTCGACATAGGCTTTCAGGATCGGATCGAGGACCGGATAGGGGGGAAGGCTGTCCTCGTCCTTTTGATTCGGGCGCAATTCGGCCGTCGGCGCCCGATCGAGAATGCGTTTGGGAATTACGGCACTTGCCGCGCGATTGCGGCGCCCGGCTAATTCATACACCATCGTCTTCGGCACATCCTTGATCACCGCGAAGCCACCGGCCATGTCACCGTAGAGGGTGGCGTAGCCCACGCTCATTTCGCTCTTGTTGCCGGTCGTCAGCACGAGATGGCCGAACTTGTTCGACAACGCCATCAAGAAATTGCCGCGGATCCTCGCTTGAAGATTTTCTTCCGTCGTATCCACGTTGGTGCCGGCAAACGCCAGTTTGAGCCCCTGCAGGTATGACTTGAACGGCGGCGTGATCGGAAGCGTTTTCAGGGTGATCCCCAAGCGGCGGGCCAATTCGTGCGTGTCTTCCCGGCTCTCGCGGGAGGTGTATGGCGACGGCATGAAGACGCCCATCACGTTGTCTGCGCCCAGAGCGTCGACGGCAATCACCGCGGTCAATGCGGAATCGATGCCGCCGCTCAGGCCGATCACCACCTGTTTGAACCCGTTCTTGGTCACGTAATCGTGCACGCCAAGGGTCAGCGCCTGATACACTTCGTCCAGCGGATCGGCCAACATTTCCATCGACGGAACCACGCGGGTTCGCCTCGCTACCGGCCTGCCCTTCAGCACCAGCCGGTCGATCGGCAGCCCGGCCTTCCGGCTTAGAGCCGGCTTGCGACCTGCCGGCGTTCGGGCTCTGACAACCGCTTCGACATTGAGGTCCACCACCAGCAGGTCCTCCACGAATCCCTTGGCGCGCGCAACGACTTCACCGGTGTGATCCATCACGACGCTGTTACCGTCGAAGATCAATTCATCCTGGCCGCCGACCGTATTCGTATAGGTCACAATCGCCCGATTATCCCGCGCGCGCGTGGCCAGCATTTGCTCCCGCGACCGGCTCTTGCCGACATGAAACGGCGAAGCGTTGATGTTGACGATCACCTCGGCGCCGGCATTCGCCTGCCCTCGCGTGGGCCCCTCCGGCAACCAGATATCCTCGCAAATATTGACGCCGACAACAGTGCCCTTCACCGTGACCAGCGGCAGACGACGGCCAGGATTGAAGTACCGGTTCTCATCGAACACGCCATAGTTCGGCAGGTACCATTTCGCATAGGTCGTTACCAGGCGACGGTCCGCCACGACGGCGGCGGCGTTGTACAGCTCGTGTCGGCCGGCGGGAAGCACCCCCGCGGCTCCCCGGTGCAGAGTGGTGGGGGAGCCCTGTCCGACATAGCCCACCACCGCAACGGTACTGCGGCAGGCACGGATGACTTCGTTCAACGCCCGGCGGTTATCCGCAACAAACTGAGGCTTCAACAGCAGATCTTCAGGCGGATACCCTGTAATCGCCAGTTCAGGAAACGCCACGAGATCCGGCTTGGCCTTCGTCGCTTCACGGAGCCAGCCGATGATCCGACGCACGTTGCCATCCAAATCCCCGACGGTGGGATTCATTTGGACCATGGCGATGCGAAAGGTGCGCATAGGTAAAAAAAAACGCCCTCAGACTCTGGAGAGAGTCGAGGACGTCATTGTCCGTAAAATGTTTCGCGTGTGATCTGGAGACTCCGTTGTCTCCGAACGTGCGGCGGAGGATAGCACCCGCCTCGGTGGGGTGTCAAACATTCACCCTGTTGGACCACCCATTTCTAGAGCCCTCGATCAGTACTTCCTCAGATTCGCCGCCGGCATCTCCCAGAGCACCTGGCGAACCGCGGCCCACAACTCCATCACCACCTGAGTCATGACCGGCGCGGACCGGGCGACAAGTTTGACGACCACACCGGGAACCGACGGTTGAGATACGCCTCCAAGCACGCCCCGATCTGGCTGGCCTTCGAGAATCTCCGCCAGAACACCCTCCAGGGAAGTCCAACGAGCCGCAGGGACGGCATCACCTAGTATGAAGAGCGACCCGACATAATCCCAACCATCCACCAGGCCCACTCCATCTTTGGTATCGGCCGGTGCGAGGGCATACTGTTCTCTGACAGCGGCCCCCGAGGGCATCGTCATCTGAATGTGGTTATGGAGCGAGGCGAAGCCCCACCGCTCCCCATGAGCGATGCGTCCCGAGGCGATCGCATCCCACAAGACCAGTGTGGCGCCGGTGTTCAAGCGCACATTGATGTTTTGCCGGAACCGGGAACCGGCGAACGGAATCGTGTGCTCCGGCAACCATTCGAGAATTCCTTCTTTCTCCACCGTGATGGTGACGTCCTGCACCGCCTCCTGGGACAGCGATCGATAGACGCGGTTCGCCGAGGGCGTGGAAATCAACACGTGGGCCCGTGGTCCGACCGAGAGATCGATCGAGAGATGGTCGCCCCCGACGAGGCCGCCCGAGGGATTCACCAACAACGTGTACGCGCTGCCGGAATCATCGAGATAAATCGGCGGGAGAAGATGCCAGGGCGTCTGGCACTGTGTGCGGTGAAAGACGGTGCGATCGCCCTGACGCACATATTCCAGCGCAAGCCTCCCAACGCGTCCGACCGTCGCCGTTCGAACAGCGCGTCCTCGCGTCGCCGGAGACGGGCGCGGCACGAGCGTGCTGCTACCGGTGTTGCGCATGTTGATGGATGTGGGGTTCAATCCATTGCACCACGCGGTCCAACCCTTCGCCCGACATGAGATTCGTAAACAGAAACGGCCGATCGCCCCGCATGCGGCGGCTGTCGCGGTCCATGACGGAGAGATCGGCGCCGACGTAGGGCGCCAGATCGATTTTGTTGATTACGAGCAGATCCGACCGGGTAATGCCCGGCCCGCCTTTGCGAGGAATCTTATCGCCCTCCGCGACATCGATCACATAAATGGTGTAATCGACCAGCTCCGGGCTGAACGTCGCGGCGAGATTGTCCCCGCCGCTTTCGACGAACATCAGTTCCACGTCGGGATGTCTCCGCAGCAGATCATCGAGCGCTTCCTGATTGTGAGAGGCATCCTCACGTATGGCCGTATGGGGGCATCCGCCGGTTTCGACGCCGAGAATGCGGTCCTGCGGCAAGGCGCCTCGCCTGGTCAAAAACTCCGCGTCTTCCTTCGTGAAGATGTCGTTGGTGACGACGGCGAGGCTGTAGCGGTCCCTGAGGCTCCGGCAGAGCGCTTCGACCAACGCCGTCTTGCCGGACCCGATCGGTCCGCCGATGCCGATCACCGGGACATGTTGAGCGCGGGCTCTCGTCGTGCGACCGCTTCCGCAATGATGTTCATCGGCTCGATGCATACACCCTCATGGCGTCGTCATTCGACATGTTATGACCTGAACAGCCGCGACTCCAATCGCGCGTGCCGCATCGCATAAATGTCCTGGATCGGAGTCCACGAACCTACGCTGTCGTGCGGGGTGACGCGATGGCTCACTTCCGCAATGAGTGGTCCCCATTCCGCCAAAAGTTGCTGGCCTTGGTGTTGACCCACCGGGAGCAACTTCATCGCCGCAGAGACCATCCCCTGAGCCGTCTGATACAAAAATGCCGCGACCGAGTCCTGTCTCGACCACCCGCACGCCGCCAATGTGAGGCCCACAGCCACCGCGGCATGACCGGGGGTTCGCCCTCCCTCCACCGCCGTCCAAAAATCCCGCAAGGGTCGATGGTCATGGAGTTGGTCGACCGCCACCTTCATCACCTGCCGTCCCATCTGCCGGCTGGCGAGCCGTGAGTCCCGGCCCAGCTTGAGTGCTTCCAGTGCCTGATCGACCGCGAGCGCCGGGGCGAGCTTACCGGTCGTCGCAGCGCGGTGCGCGACCGCCACGGCCACCGCCTCACGCCTTCCGATGCCGTGCACCAGCAGATCCTCGACGTACACCCCGAACTCCTTCCCGTCACGGACCGCGCCATCCTTGACCGCCGCTTCCAATCCGGAGGAGAACGCGAAGCCGCCGGAAGGGAAAAAGCTATCGACGAAACGAAGACCGTTGAGGAGCGCAAGAGTGTCCATGCGTGCCTTTTATCGGCCGATCACTTTTTTCATCGGCCTAAAACAAGAAATACCGTTGGGCCATCGGCTGCACGACAATCGGCTCACAGGTCAGCGTCACCCCGTCGGCGGTGACCACGTATGTTTCGGGATCGACTTCGACCTTGGGCAACGCGTCGTTCAATTTCAGGTCTTGCTTCTTCACGCTGCGACAATTCTTGACCGCGACGATACGCCGTTCGAGCTTCAGCTTCTTTGGCACGTCCCGTTCCAGCGCGGCTTTGGAGACGAATGTCACGCTGGTGCTGGCGATCGCACGGCCGAATGCGCCGAACATCGGCCGGCTGATGATCGGTTCCGGAGTCGGGATCGAGGCATTAGGATCGCCCATCTGCGCCTGCGCGATGAATCCGCTTTTCAAGACCATCTCCGGTTTGATACCAAAAAAGGCCGGCTTCCAAATGACGAGGTCCGCGACTTTGCCGACCTCCACAGAGCCCACCTCATGCGCGACGCCGTGAGCGAGCGCCGGATTGATCGTGTACTTCGCGACATAGCGCTTCGCGCGGAAGTTGTCGTTCTGCCCCTTGCCCGCCTGAATCCCGCGCTCCGTGAGATGCCCGCGTTGCAGCTTCATTTTATGTGCGGTCTGCCAGGTCCGGATGATCAGCTCGCCGATCCGCCCCATCGCCTGGGTATCCGACGACATCATACTGATCGCCCCCATGTCATGCAGCACATCTTCGGCGGCGATCGTTTCCCGGCGGATGCGGGATTCGGCAAACGCCACGTCTTCAGGCACCCGCTTATTGAGGTGGTGGCAGACGATGAGCATGTCCAAATGCTCGTCGAGCGTATTCACCGTAAACGGCATCGTCGGGTTGGTC
>DASVBB010000094.1:0-9979 GCA_036376045.1 Nitrospira sp. | reverse complement strand
AACGGTCTCTCTCCCTGAGGGGTAAGCGGCGACACCTTCCCACAGGCGCGAATGTACTGCTGTGCTTCAGCCACCCCAGACATCCCCACGATAAAGAGGGCCGCCGCGCACGTTGAGATAACCAACTTTAGCATCAGGCATTTAGGGCTCCACAATTGCGTCACCTGAATTCATGATAATGCTGTCGATCATCTCAGACGGCATAAACACGTCTGAAAACTTTTTCATGGCACCACCACCACATCACCAGTCTTCAGCACAAAGTTTCCGATTTCGCCTGTTCCTGACACTAAATCGTCATACCGGGCAGGTATTCTGACCTCACGGGTTGTGCCGTTCTCCCCTTGCACGTGTCGAATCACTTTCATCTTGTTTCTTGAGGCATAATTCGTAAAGCCGCTCGCTATTGCTACTGCCTGCAATACGGTCGCATGAGATTTGAGTTGATACTTTCCGGGCTTACTCACTTCTCCGAGAACATAAACATAATAGCTATTCACTTCTTTGACCCCGACGGTGACGACGGGGTTATCTTTATATTCCTTCAAGCGTGCAGAAATCTGGCTGGCCAACTGATTGGCCGTACGGCCGCTTGCCAGTATTTCGCCGATCAGCGGCATAGAAATTTTACCGTCCGGCCTGATGACGACGCCTTTTTGTGAAAGATCCTCGTTTTTCCAAATGACGATATCCAGTACATCTTCTGGGCCAAGTAGAAAGTCCTTACTGGAATTGCTCGCTTCTTCAATGATTTCCTGGGAAGGTCGAGCGCAACCTGCAAGCATGCTCAAACAGGATAGGACGAGCGTGAGAACAAGGACTGACCGACTTCCCTTCATGGCACCAGTACCATGGTTTCAGACGGAACGACGATCTGGTCTCCGGGCTTTAATTCAATGTTTTGATTCGACCCGTCCCGCAACACGATATCATCGTAGCTCGCCTTGATTTTGATTTGCCCCTGCCCGTCTTTTGCAAACCGAAACACGACCATTTTGTTCCGAGCCGCCGTTTGTGTGAATCCGCTCGCAATCGTAATTCCCTGCAGCAACGTTGTCTTGCTGCGTAAAGGATACTTACCCGGCTTCGCTACCTCTCCAAGCACATAGATGGCATAACTATTCACTTCTTTAATCACAATTGAGACTTGCGGATTCTCTTTGTACTCCTTGAGCTTGCTCGAGATATCCTCTGATAATTGGGCGGGGGTCCTTCCGACAGCTGTGATGTCGCCAATGAGAGGAAGTGAAATTCTCCCGTCAGGGCGAACAGTCACCTCTCTTGAGAGATCTGCGTTACGCCACACCGTAATATTGAGAACGTCTTCCGGCCCGATAAAATATTCGGGCGTGACGATGAGCAACGCCTTCTCTAACTTTTCATTGGGTTGAGCTTGTAGGCTTCCCTGTCCTGTCCGGCTTGAGTCTGCTTGCGCCAAGCCCTGAACCGGTATCTGACCCGCACCCATAAGAATGGCCGTCAGCAGGCCGAGGCGTATCCAATTTCTTTGGCAGAGATCATCCATGAAACACCCCTACATGCGTCGATAATGTAACTGGATTTCCTCACCTGGCGCGCCGATTGGACGTGTCGTGCGGTGAAGTGTCGCCAGTACTAGAAAATAAACTTTAGCCCTACGAAGTACGTGCCCTGACCATTTTGCCGTCCGAACGGGACTCTCCTCGTCCATCGGACTTCAGCGAGCGTCGGGGTTCCCGCCAAACTCGTCGGTGTCGGAACCAGGACCTTCAAGACCTGTTCTACCTCCGGAGCATGGTCCATCAGTACCAACATACCGCCATTACTGATGTTGAGCGAAAGCGCCTTCCCGCTGGTGACGGGATCTGAAGGACCGTCCACCTGTGTCGTCATTTCAAATGGTACCGGTCTTAGTAAGGCCACCCGCTCTTGGTGCTTCTGAAGATCGGTGGCGATCGGCCATTCCCACTCTGTCTGTGTCACAACTCTCCCCCCTCTTGTTGACCCCTGTTCACTGCCCTATCACCTGCTCTTCCGAACCCTCGGTCTTGCACATACAGGGGCCGCAGCGAGGCGACCCGGAGGGGTCCGGCGAGGAGGTGATGCCTTCGTGATGTACCAGTATAGGAAGGCGTCACTGGGGCAACAATACCGATGACGTAGGCCCATTTCCCGAAAGGTGGGTGTTGACTCCCTCTAAAGTGTTAGGTAAAATTCTGCGCACAGAGCCTGACAATCTTGGTCGTACTCTAGCAGAAATCATCAGATTGTCGAGCGTTCTCTCCGTAACCAATCACCTTGAGAAATCCCTACCGCGCATGAGCGATCCACTATCGATTCCTGACCCAGCAGAAACGCTTGCCGACCAGAGGGCGGGACCCGGGATCGTCGTTCTTTCGGCTTCCATGCAATTGCTGCATATGAATCGCCAGGCCTCGGAGTTGGCGAAACAGATCAACGTATCCGAACACGGCGGAGGAAGCCCCAGGACCGCCCATGGCGTGCTTCCGACTGCATTGACAGAGCTCTGCGGAGAGATCGTTAAGGCTCTGCATATCCGAACTGAAGCAAAGGATTGGGAACAATTTGAGATCAAGCGGGTGGCCGGCAATCCCGAACAACCCGTGCTTCTCAGGGGATTTGGTCTCCCTGATCGGGGTGGAGTGCAGTTCGCCAGGCTCGTGGTCACGCTTGAGGAGCTAGGCCGCCGGCAGCAATTGAATACCGATCAGGCCAAGGAAAAATTCTCCCTTACCAACCGTGAGCAGTCGGTGGTCGAGCATCTTGCTAAAGGCTGGACAAATAAGGAAATTGCTAATGCGCTTCAAATCACCGAACAGACCGTTAAGGAGCACATTAAGCACATCATGCGGAAAACCAATGCCACCACCAGGACCGGCATCCTTGTTCAAATCTTCAACTCTTAGGCAGCTCCCACCACACCAATAGTCTGAAAAATGCAATAGTGCGGTATTTGGAACACAGCATGTCTCTATTAATATGCATATTATTCAATAACTTACATACAGTTTGTATGGTCCGTTGATTGCAGCTTGACCCCAGCGAGATGACACCCAAACCCCTCATAGTTGTCCTGCTGGCCTTCCTGGCCGTCGGTTGCCAATCCGCGCAGACCCCGAAGCCATCGGGGGACAATGGTAGCTTTATGGGCCTCTGGTCTGTGTATTCCCATTGTCAGAGCGCGAAAGACTTCGAGGAATTGAAGCATGATGCAGTCGTGCTCAATACCTCAGCAAAGCGGACGATCTCTTCTGATGGGTTTGTGCTTCCGTTGCCGGGGAAGTTGGAGCGGTTGGTGACCACGCCTTCAGCCCGCCTGGCGGTCGATGTGAAGGCCATGTCAGCTGCTTGCTCGCTTCGAGCAGGTCAAGCGGCTGTTGAAGCGCGTCGCTTCGATGTGGCCAAGGACCTCTTGAAGGGTATCCTCGATTACCATCCTCAGGCCGACTACGCCTTTTATACGTTGCAGGCGAAGGCGATCCTCTCTGAAATCGAACCGGAAAGCCTCCAGGTTTCTCTGAACGCTCGATAAGTTCTCCTGCCGCCGTTCCCCCACTTCCTAGTTTTCATCACTTCTCTGTGATGAGACGCATAAACAGCTGCTCGTAGGTTTTGGCAGAACGCGCCCAAGACACATCTACGCTCATGCCCCTGTCGATCAGATTATTCCATGCCGTCACATCACGAAACAGATTTACGGCATCCTGGACAGCCGAAATCACGGACTTGGCGCTGTGCTGTTTGATATGAAATCCCGTTGCGCGATCAGGATTGGGCTTACGAGGCGAAAACGGGACCACGGTGTCCGCTAGTCCTCCCGTCTTCGTGACGATGGGAACCGTTCCATACCGCAAGCTATATAATTGGCTCAAACCACACGGTTCATACCGCGAGGGCATGATCAGCATATCGGCGCCGCCCTCAATCCGATGAGCAAGCGCCTCATCGAAGCCAATACGAAGTCCGATCTGGTCCGCAAAGCGTGCGTGCAGCGTTTGGAATCGCCCTTCCGTTTCAGGATCCCCGGTTCCCAGAATGACGAGTTGCAGTCCCATAGTCATCAATTCAGGGATCGCTTCCTCCATGAGGTCAAACCCCTTTTGAGAGGCCATGCGGCCGATCAGCGCGAGCAGTGGGTGGTCGGTCTCCGGAAGGTGGAACTCCCGACGCAGCGCACTTTTGCACAGTCGCTTATTTTCCCGGTTAGCGGCGGTATAGAAGGCTGGCAGATGAGGATCAGTCCCCGGATTCCAAAGATCGACATCGATGCCATTTAAGATACCTTCAAATTGGGCCTGGCGACTCCGCAAGACACCGTCGAGACCAAATCCGAGCTCCGGAGTCAAAATCTCTTTTGCATAGGTTGGACTGACGGTCGTCAAATGATCACTAAACATCATTCCCCCTTTGAGTAGATTCACAGACCCGTAAAATTCCAGGCCGCTCGTACTGAACAAAGAGGGAACCAATCCCGTTTTTTTAAACTCGCTTCCTGGAAACATTCCTTGGTAGCCGACATTGTGAAGCGTGAGGACCGTCTTCACGTCGCCCACCTGCGCCAGATTCGCGTCACTCGTCTTCACGTACACTGCGCACAGCGCCGTCTGCCAATCATGCAAATGCAGGAGATCTGTCCGCCAATCCCGTTCGCGCCGCAGAAAGGCAATGGCCTCGATGATCGCCCGGCTAAAAAAAACGAAGCGGTCCAGGTTGTCAGGGTAATCGGCGCCGGCTTCCTGATAGAGGCCGGGGCGATCAAAATAGGCATCGTTCCCGATGGCCCATACACGAAATCCGTCAGGACGCTCACCCACTGGGACGACGTCTTCCTCGATCACTGCCGGAACCACCCCTTGAGCCGTGTGAATTGGAAGTGTGACGACTGGATGGAACGTTCTTCCGGATTGGGCCAATTCGCGATACCGCGGCACGAGAAGGATGACGTCGTGCCCCAACTTGGCGAACTCGCGCGGAAGCGCCCCCGCCACATCCGCGAGACCTCCCGTTTTGGCGTAGGGGATCGCCTCAGAAGCGGCGATCAGGAGATTGAGCGGACGGGATTGCCTCACCACAGACTTGAGCGACGGATCAGGGACTTGGTTGGAGCTCGATTTTCGTACGAAACTTATCTTCATGGGCCCACGCTCGGCCGAGTTCATGTAACTGGTCGGCTGTCAGTTCTTCCCGGTAAACAAAGATCTCATCCATGAATACCACCAGCCAACCCCGGTCGGGATAGGCGAGGAACAAGGCGTCTCCTGCATCAATCGCCGCTTCCCACCCGGGAGGCGCCGCACCCACGGCCAGCCTGGATCGCGGCACCATCGACCCGTCCTTCATACCAAAGAACGGCGTGAACTCCATGTGCTGATAGGTAGGCATTCCCCAGGCACGGACGAACGCACGCGGTTCAAGCTTTCGGATCGGAAAGTCATTGTTCTTTATCCTCCGCTCCTGCTCCGCAAGAGGAATGCTCGTGCATCCGACCATGTTGAGGCAGACCACGGCAAGCCATACCGCCCCAAGGAGCCCCAATCGACCCTTCACATAAGCCTCCGGCTCTTGGGCTCAGCCGGCTTCACAGGCTGACAGAGATCACACTGGCACAGCCCGCGTAGCAGCTGATAGGAATAGATTCCGGTATCATGACCGTCGCTCCATTTGAATTGCAGGGCGTAGCGGCCAACCGATTCAATATCCTGCAGCATGACCAGCAACGGCACATCCTCACTTTTCAGTCTCCGCACACCCGTCCATTCATCGACGCAGGCCGCACAGGGGCAGTGCAAGCGAAGATGACGAACAGGATAGACGCCGTGGTGCCCGTCGCTCCACTCAATGCCGAGTATCCCCTTGTCCAGCCAGGACAGATCTTTTGGTTCAAGTTGTGTGTCAGCCATGAGCACTGGTTTCTCTCGGACAATCACATCAAAGGCGCCAAGAAATCCACAGGAGGAATGCGTTTCCCTGCCACAACAGTCACATACCCTTCAATCGCCTCCTCCACTTCGCAGCGGACCTGCCCGGCTGCCTTCAGCCGTGTAACCATCGCCGGCGCCAAGCGCAAGGCTTGCTGGAGAAATGCCAGGCTGCCGCGGGACAAGGGCAGGCAGGGCACCCGCTGGCGGGCTGCACAGGTCGCGCATACAAGTCCGCCGGATGCGGGAGAAAACTGCGGCTCCTGAATCACTCGGGTCTTGCCGCAGGCCGCGCAATGATCAGTCTGCGGGCGAAATCCGGTCAAACCCAGAAGACGAATCTGAAATAGCAACGCGGTAAGTGCTGGATCACCGCTCTCGACCAACGAGCGAAGTCCCTGCTCCAATGTATCAAAGAGAAGCGGATCCGGATCGCCGTCAGGAGTCACCGCAGCCACGACATTGGCCATCCGAGCGGCAGCCGCCATGACTGTTAAGTCCTCTCGGAATCTGACAAACGGCTCGACAAGATCGACTTGAGAAACCCGATACAGCGTATCGCCGGATTTCTCGAAAAGATTCAGATCAGAGAGGGTTAACGGTTCGAGCGCGGCACCCATTCGACTTTTTTGGCGTCTGGCGCCTCGTGCCACCGCACGAATTTTCCCCAAATGTTTCGCATAGAAGGTGACAATGCGGTCGGCCTCGCCCCATTTGCGGCTTTTCAGTGCAATGGCCGGAGTCTTTACCAGCGGCATTCAATCACCCAGCAACAAAGAGTCCGCGCTGTAAGAGAAATTGCAGCCTGCCACTACCGGAGATATTCCATGAAGATGGTGGCCAACGTGAGGTAGATAGTAATCCCCGTGATGTCATTCGCCGTTGTCACGAACGGGCCGGCCGCCACAGCAGGATCGACGCCCATCCGCTTCAAGATGATCGGCATGAACGTCGCCATGCTCGTGGACACGAGAAACGCGGTGATAAGTGAGACGCCCACGACGACTCCAAGGAACCCCTGATGCCAGATCCATCCTACCAACGACAGGATCATTCCGCAGGCCACGCCCATCAGGAGTCCGATCTTGACTTCTCGGAAAAAGACGTTCCAGACGTCGGTGACCTCGACCAATCCTGTCGCGAGTCCGCGGATGATGAGGGTGGAGGACTGGAGTCCGACGTTGCCACCCATGGCCGCAATCACGGGGATGAAACTCACAATGGCCACAACTTCCTGAATCGTATAGCGAAACTCCCAGAGGATGGCGCCCGAGAGCAAGCTGCCTACAAGGTTGGTGAACAGCCAGGGTAGGCGCACCTTGGCGGCCGCCACACTGGAAGATTTCGAGACCGCCTCCTCTTGTACAGCTCCCGCCATCTTTAACATGTCTTCAGTAGCCTCTTCCCGGATCACGTCCACAACGTCATCGACTGTGATGATGCCAACGAGCACCCCATCCTTGTCCACGACTGGAATGGCGAGGAGATTATAACTCGCGACCTGACGCGCCACCTCCTCTTGGTCCATGTCAACCGTGACACTGATCACTTCTCGCGTGGCGATGTTCTTGAGCGGCGTCGCCGGCGGCACTGTTAAGAGTTGACGCAGGGACAATACCCCGACCAGATGATCGTCTTTGTCCGTCACATAGATGTAAAACACCATTTCGGCGTCGGTCGCCTGCTGCAGACGACGAATGGCATCCTGGGCAGTGGCCTCCTCCGAGAGTGCAAAAAACTCCGTGGTCATGATGCCGCCGGCCGTATCTTTTGGATACTTCAAGATGTCGGCGACTTCCGTGGAGTCCTCGGTCCGCATCAACGAGAGAATTTCTTTCGCGCGCTCTTCTGGCAGCACGCCGAGGATGTAGGCGACGTCGTCGGGGGCCAGGTCCTTGATCAGCCAGGCGATATCGGACTGAAGCAGATCGGAGAGCACCTGCGTAATGCTGTCCGTGTCGAGTTCGGACAAGACCTGCCCGCGCTTGGATTCGCCGCGGACCAATTCGAAGACTTCCCGCTTCTCCTTTGGGGAGGACAGGTGGACGATGACTTTGGCGATGTCGGCGGGATGCATCCGACCCAGCATCTTGGCCAGATTCGTGATGGCACCACGCCGTAGCAGGCGTTGAACCGACAACAGGACGATGTCGGATTTGCTGTGTCCCCGCTCGCCCTGATCTCTCAAGGCGTCGCGCAAAACATCTTTGTCCCCCGGGCGGGGTTTCGGGTCGAGCGTACGAGTTTCGGGGGTTTTTTCGATCGGCTGCATGACTGGCCTGTTAATATCCTAGTTCGATGAGCGCGTGCTCATCCTCACGCCACGCTTCTCGCACCTTCACCCATAATTGCAAAAAGACCTTCATCTCGAACAGGCGCTCCATTTCGATCCTGGCTTCGGTACCGACGGTCTTCAGTCGTTCGCCGTGCTTCCCGATGACGATGGCCTTGTGCGACTCTCGCTCGACCAGTACGGACGCACTGATGCGAGCGAGTTTGCCTTCTTCGACAAACTCATCGATTTCCACGGCCAGCGAATAGGGTATCTCTTCGTGGGTCTGACGCAACAATTTTTCCCGAATCATTTCGGCCGCCAAGGTCCGCATGGATTGGTCGGTTACCGTATCGTCATCATAGGCTCCTTCCCCCTCGGGAAGATGGGAGACCGTGACACTCAGAAGCCGCGGCACATTATCTCCGGTCTGGGCCGAGACCGGCACCACCTCCGTCCATTCGAACATCCTGGCGTAGGTCTCGATGACAGGAAGCAGCTTCATTTTGTTCACGAGATCAACTTTGTTGAGCACGAGGATGACCGGCCGCGGCTGCTTCTTGAGAGCCGCCTTCACATGGTCCAGCACGAGAAGATCGCCTGGCCCCGGCAAACTCGTCGCATCCATGAGCACGAACAGGAGATCGGCTTCTTCAAGCGTCTCGACCGCCGTACGGACCATCCGGCGATTCAAGAGATGCTGCGGCTTGTGCAGGCCCGGGGTATCCAGCAAGGCGATCTGTGCGCCGGGGACATGCACTACGCCGAGAATTCGGGTTCTGGTCGTCTGCGGTTTTTCCGACACAATGGCAATTTTCTCGTTCAAAAGCCGGTTGAGCAATGTGGACTTCCCCACATTGGACCGTCCGATGATTGCTACGGTGCCGAACTTCATGGTCGCGACCGCTCCTCGAAGCCCTCTGGAACGACCTGGTAGACCGTTTCACCCTTCCGGACATAGCCGAGCCGCTCGCGGGCCAACTGTTCGATCCGGGCAGGATCATGCTCCAGACGATCGATTTCTCCACGTAACATGACGGTGGCCCGCTGGATGTCACGGATCTCCTGCTCCAGCTGTTGCGCATGCTCTCGCATGGAAAAATAGCGTGGCAGTCCCATTTCGCCAAAGAAAAGTGCCAACAGCAGCAGCAGGCACATCCCGGCGCCGATATACTGGGCACCAGTCACCCAACGCCGCTGCCAGTCCAGCCACTCCCTTCCCCGATTGCGTTTGACGATCATAATAAACCAAAGACAGACAATTGGAGGCTGTTCAATAAAAGCGTCGCGAGAGCGAAGCTTGCAGCCTTTTTCAATCGCCTACTCATCCCCGACCCGGCATCGCCTCTCGCCCCCGATACACGGCGGCGCTTCCTAGTTCTTCTTCGATGCGAAGCAACTGATTGTACTTGGCGACTCGATCGGTCCGTGACAGGGACCCGGTCTTGATCAGGCCGCTGTTCGTGGCCACGGCGACATCCGCGATCGTCGTATCCTCGGTTTCGCCTGATCGATGCGAGATAATTGCCGTGTAGCCGGACCGCTTGGCCAATTCGATAGCTTCCAAAGTTTCCGTCAGTGTGCCGATCTGGTTCAGCTTGATCAGAATCGAGTTGCCGATACCCTCATCAATGCCTTTGGCAAAAATTTCCACATTGGTCACAAAGATGTCGTCACCGACAAGTTGTACCCGCTGGCCAAGCTTCTCGGTCAGCATTTTCCAGCCCTTCCAATCAACCTCGCTCAATCCGTCCTCGATCGAGAGAATCGGATAGCGATCGAGCAGCTT
>DASVBB010000154.1:0-10282 GCA_036376045.1 Nitrospira sp. | reverse complement strand
CGCGCTCACGGTCCGGTTGAAGACGCCCTCGAAGACGGAAAAGACGTCCGTCGTTGCCCCGCCGATGTCGACGCCGATCAGATTGAGATGCTCGCGCTTGGCGATAGTCTCCATGATGAGCCCGACGGCCGCGGGGGTCGGGATGATCGGAGCGTGGGCCATCTCGATAAGCTTCTTATATCCCGGCGCCTGCTGCATCACGTGTTCGAGAAAGAGATCGTGAATTTTGTTCCGAGCCGGTGCCAGATCTTCCTTCTCCAGGACCGGGCGGATGTTGTCCGTAACTTCCAATGCTGTTTTCTCTCCGAGGATTTTCCGGACTTGGGCCTGAGCGTCCTTGTTGCCCGCATAGATCAGCGGGAGCTTGTAGGTCAGGCCGAATCGCGGACGCGGTTCTGCGGCGGCGATGTAGTCCGCCATCTCGACGACGTGGGTCACCGCGCCGCCGTCCGTTCCGCCCGACATGAGAATCATGTCCGGCCGCATCGACCGGATACGCTCGATTTTTTCGTGTGGCAATCGGCCGTCGTTGGAGGCCAGCACGTCGATCACGATCGCGCCGGCGCCCAGCGCGGCCCGCTGCGCGCTTTCTCCCGTCATGTTCTGGACGACTCCGGTGACCATCATCTGGAGCCCGCCCCCGGCGCTGCTGGTGGAGATGTAGATATCCACGCCGGTCTTCGCGTCACGACAGGGCGTGATAATCTGTTCGCCGTCCAGGATCTTGCGTTGAGAGAGCTCTTCGATTTCGGCGATCGCGTTCAACACCCCGCGGGTCACATCCTCGAACGGCGCCTCCACGGTCGTCGGCGCCTCGCCCCGGTAGGTCTGGCGGTATTCGTCGCCGATCTTTTCGATCAGGATGGCTTTGGTCGTGGTGCTGCCGCAATCGGTCGCGACAATCACGTTGACGGGACGGTCGAATGTTGGCGGCCCGGACGACGCAGACGTCATTGAGCCGATGCCCTCTGCATCGACGTGTTCGTCTCAATGAGGGCGACCAGCCGGGGAATCGTCTCCCGTCGTTCGAGCAGAGCGGCGACCCGCTCGATGTCCCTGCCTTCGAAGGCACATTCGATCATGGGGGTGAGGATATGCAATGCCTGGCTTCCCAGAAAGTTCATAGGACCCATCGATTCCAGAAACATGGTGGCAGGAGTGCCCATGCGCCGCTTGACCAGCGTGTCGGCAATACGCTCCATGAGTTGGAGGTCCTCCTGGCTGAATTCAGCGGCAACCGGTTGCGTGGCGAACGCGTGTCGAAGTCCCTGATGCAGCTTGCGCAGTCGGTTGGCGAGATGGTCCTTGGATAAGGCACGCATAGGGTTGATCTGACAAGGCAAGCGGCGGTTGGAGCATTATATGAAGCGGCCGCAGAGGAGTCAATTTTGGGTGAGGAATTGATCGAGCATCGGCGAGAGTGTTTCGAACCACCGGTCCGCCATGCGCGAGTCGCCGATTGAATTGGGATGGGTACCGTCGTAGGTCATCGAAGGGGGATCAAATCCCGTATATTGATCAACGAGAACAATGGGCGACTCCGTGCTGTTCTTGTCGGCAACCAGCGCAGGCAGTTTTGCGTTCAACGCTGCGGGAGGACAGTTGGACGAGTTGATGAGTTGAGCAAGCAGGACGCGGATGCGCGGATTGACCGTTCTCAGGACGTCGATGATGTCCCCGATGTCGGTGCCTGTGCTGGCAACGCTTTGATGCTGGCAGGTATCGTTCGTGCCAATGTGGAGCAAGACAAAATCCGGCGAGGCAGCAGTGGCCCAGGCCTGTATGTGGTTGAGGATTTCATCGGCTCTCCATCCCGCATGCCCTTCATGATCCATGTCGAAATCGGGGTTCGCCGGGGGGCCGTTCCCGACTCCATGCCGTGAACCCACGAAATCCACGTGATAGCCCTGGGCGATCAATACATGCCAGAGATAATAGCGGTAGCTGTGCTGGCCCCTGTTCGATTCGGTAATGGAGTCGCCGAGCGGCATGATCCTGACCGTGGCGCTCGATCGTTGAGGGGCGGGCGGCAGAGAGTCATCTGCTCCGGAACCGCAGGCAGCCACCGTGCCAATATAGATGGTAATGACCGCAGCCAGGCTGACGAACCATCGACCTGGCACAAGAGCGAGTGTGGGCATCGTCGTTTCTCTTCACGTTAACGGCGATTGCCTTGAGCAGATACTAGGGAAATCGAGAGGAGTTCAACTGGGAGCAGGTCTACGCAGCTAAGGTCTTTTGGCCGATTTTTCCTTCCGTGCCTTTCCACAAGCGCACGATATTGTCCTTGTGTTTGATCCAGACCAAGGTGCTGACGACAATGGCAAACATCAGGAACTCCTGCCGCTGCTCATTGACGATGGCGACGACGGGAAACAATCCGAAGGCGGCCAGCGCGCCGCCCGACGAATACCTCCAGATCGCGACTGCGCCAAGCCATATCAACAACAGCAGGGTGCCGATCGACGGTGACAATCCGAGGACCGATCCCAGCGCCGTAGCCACGCCCTTGCCGCCTTTGAACGCGAGGAACGGCGAGAAGATATGGCCGACAATCGGAGACAGCGCCGCGAGCATGATGAACGACTCCGTATGGAGCCACTGCATGGCTACCCACCCGATCAGCCATCCTTTTCCCATGTCGCCGAGCAGCGTCAATACGCCGGCCTTGGTGCCCGAGACCCGCAGCACATTCGTGAACCCGACGTTTCTGCTTCCCACGCTACGCGGATCAGGCAGTTGCAAGACTTTAGACACGACGACCCCGAACGGGATGGCGCCCAGCGCATAGCCGAACACCACCAGCAGCCCGCAGAAGAGTTCTTCTTGCATGGTCAGGGAAATCGCGTGAAGGAATCCGGGAGAGGCCACAAGGTCCGCGTCTTCACATCACAGCCCTTTGGCGACGACTTGCTTCCAAAAGCTCCACACGTAGAGGCCGCCTGACAGGTACCCCAGCACCAAGGACAGGTACAGCGTGACGCTCCCGGCCAAATGCAGATTCCCCAATTCCGACAGCCCGGTGCCTTCGAGGATCAACATCGTGATCGCCACGACCTGCAAGGCCATCTTGTACTTGCCGGTCGTCTCGGCCACGATGATCATCCCTTCGCCTGCCGCAATGGCCCGGATCCCCGTCACGGCGACCTCTCGCGCGATCACGAGAATCGCGACCAACGCGCTCACGCGATCGACGTTGACCAACAGAATGAGCGCGGACAGCACCAGCAGCTTGTCGGCGATCGGATCGAGCAGTTTGCCCAACTTGGTGACCTGTCCGGTGCGACGGGCGATATACCCGTCCAGCAGGTCGGTGATGGCGGCGACCACGAACACCACGGCCGCGCTCAATGAGCGGTCCGGAGTCGGCGTAAAAAACAGCATGACGAAGACGGGGATCAGCAGAATGCGCACCAACGTGATGACGTTGGGCAGATTCAGCGAGTCTTGGCCGACCGCTTTCCAGGCTTCAATCACGCGATTCATAGATCTAGCTTCTCTCTCGTCTTATTCTAATTGGCGCAGAACAATCAAACGGGTGACTTTCTCACCCACCCACCCTCGCGCGCCGCGACGCGCTTTTCCCATGACGGCCGCAGCGAGAAGATGAGGAGGTACATACCAAGCTTCGCTTGATCCGCTCGCTTCGATCAACTGCGAGCGGATAGGTACTTTACTTCCAGCAATACCACACGTCGAGTCTTTGAGCGATGCGAGAACGACGCAGGGCGCCTGTTTCATTGTTCTGATCACACGATGCCGCTCTTCAAGAGATCATGGAGATGGATCACGCCCAGAATCTTTCGCTCTGCCTCTGTGACGACCAGCGTGGTAATCGAGAATCGTTCCATCCGTTCGACGGCTTTCGCCGCGAGATCGTCAGGCCCGATCGTTTTTGGATGGCGTGAGGCCAGCTCACCGGCGGTGGCCTTCGCAAAATCGCCGCCTTGCTGAAGAAATCGCCGCAGGTCACCGTCGGTGATGATGCCGGCGAGCCTCCCGTTGCCGTCCGTCACGGTCGTCATGCCCAGCTTCTTAGCCGTGATCTCCAAAATCGCTGCCGTGGCCGGCACCGCTTCGGAGACGACCGGCATGTCGGCTGCGCCGTGCATCAGGTCCTTGACCCGGACCAGCAGACGCCTTCCGAGCGTGCCGCCCGGATGGAATTGCGCGAAGTCCTCCTCCTTGAATCCACGTTTCTGGAGCAGCACAACGGCCAACGCATCTCCCATTGCCAGTGTCGCCGTGGTGCTGGCCGTCGGCGCCAAGCCCATCGGACAGGCCTCCTCGGATACGGAAACATCCAGCGCCACATCGCTGTTCTTGGCCAACGTCGAGTTCATCCGCCCGGTCATGGAGACGACCGGAATGCCCATCCGCTCCACAGAGGGCAGCAACTGCAAAATCTCCTGCGTCTCCCCGCTGTTGGAGATGGCAATCAGCACGTCGGCGCGGCCCAGCATGCCGAGGTCTCCGTGAATGCCTTCGGCCGGATGAAGAAAAAAGGCCGGAGTGCCCGTGCTCGCCATCGTCGCCGCAATTTTTTGTCCGACCAGACCGGATTTTCCCATCCCGGACACGACGACCTTGCCCTTGCAGCGCAGCAGCAGATCGACGGCCTTGCCAAATTGGCTGTCCAACCGATCGACGAGTGTTTGCACCGCGCGCGCCTCAATCCTCAGCACGCGCCGGCCTTCAGCCAGGCTGCCGCCATTGGCCCGGTCGGAGGACCCGGACGACCCTTTGGCGGTCACCTTCGTGGATTTGCCGCGTCGCATATCCGCATCACCCGTTCGAGCAGAGATTTCAATTGATGGAGCGGAACCATATTGGGCCCGTCGGAGAGTGCCTCGTCCGGATTGGGATGGACTTCCATAAAGAAACCATCGACGCCCGCTCCGGCCGCAGCGGAAGCCAATGGTTCGACGAACTCGCGCTGGCCGGCGGATTTTGTACCTCCTCCCCCGGGCAGCTGTACGCTGTGCGTTGCATCGAAGACGACCGGATACCCGAAGCTCCGCAAGATCGGGAACGACCGCATATCGACGACCAGATTGTTATACCCGAAGGACGATCCGCGTTCGGTCAGGACGATGCGCCGGTTCCCTGCTTCCTCGACCTTTTTCACGGCGTTGGACATTTCCTGCGGCGACAGAAACTGCCCTTTCTTCACGTTCACCACCTTGCCGGTCTTGGCGGCGGCCACCAATAAATCGGTCTGCCGGCAGAGAAAGGCGGGAATTTGCAGCACATCGACGACCCGGCCGGCTTCCGCCGCCTGTTCCTCGGTATGCACATCGGTCAGCACCGGCACGCCGACCTCCCGCTTGACCTTCGCCAGAACCTCGAGGCCCTGCGCCAGGCCCGGTCCCCGGAACGAGCTGATCGACGTCCGATTGGCCTTGTCGAACGACGACTTGAACACGTACGGCATACCCAGCGAGCGCGTAATTTCGGCAATGCGCCCCGCCGTCTCCAATACCAACTGCTCGCTTTCGATCACGCAGGGCCCGGCAATCAGGAACGGCCGCTGTCCCTGCCCGACGGAAAATGCCCCGATGTCCACCAGTTGTGCCATGGGTTAACCCAGCGACCAGGTTAAGGAAGAAGAGACAAAAGCGCCAGTGATTTTTTCACTAGAAGCGGCCGCTGATTAATGTCCGAGTTTCTTGCGTAACGCCGCGCCGACAAACCCGCTGAACAACGGGTGGGGACGGTGCGGACGCGAACAATATTCTGGATGGAACTGTGTCGCCAGGAACCAGGGATGGTCCTTGAGTTCGACAATTTCGACCAGCCGGCCGTCGGGCGAGAGCCCGCTCAACACCAATCCCTTCGCCGTCAACTGGTCACGGTACGCATTGTTGAATTCGAAGCGGTGCCGGTGTCGTTCGCGGACTTCGTTCACGCCGTACATTTTGTGGGCAAGCGTGCCCTCTCCAAGACGACAGAGGTAACTTCCCAGCCGCATCGTTCCGCCTTTGTCGCTCACGCCCTGCTGGTCATGCATCAAGTGAATGACCGGATGCGGCGACTGTTCATCGAACTCCGCGCTGTTGGCGCCTGCCAACCCGGCAACGTTCCGCGCGAATTCGATCGTCGCGCACTGCATGCCGAGACAGAGACCAAGGAAGGGCACCTGGCGCTCCCGTGCATACCGGATCGTGGTGATTTTCCCTTCAATGCCACGTGAGCCGAACCCGCCGGGAATGAGAATGCCGTCCGCCTCACGGAGGATCCGTTCCGTGCCGAGTCGCTCGATCTCTTCGGACTCGATCCACGTGATGTTCACACGCGTCTCATGGTCGATGCCGCCATGGACGAGCGATTCGGCCAGGCTCTTGTAGCATTCCTTCAATCCGGCATACTTCCCCACGAGCGCCACCGCGACCTCGTGCTTGGGGTGCTTGATCTTCTGCACCATCGCGTCCCATTCGCGCAGATTCGGCGGGCCGGTTTGCAATTTCAACTGCCGGACGATCAGTTCATCCAAGCCTTCCTTGCGGAACACGATCGGCACTTCGTAAATCGTTTCGACGTCCTTCGCCGTGATGACCGCGTCCTTCTCCACGTTGCAGAACATCGCGATCTTGGCTTTCATTTCCGGGGGAATATAGCGGTCAGTGCGGCACAGCAAGATATTCGGCTGAATACCGATCTCCCGCAGCTTGTTGACGGAATGTTGAGTCGGCTTGGTCTTCAACTCTCCGGCCGCGCCGATGTAGGGGACCAGCGTCAGATGCACATACAGCACGTTTTCGCGCCCGACGTCGTAGGGCATCTGCCGGATCGCCTCCAGAAAGGGGAGACTTTCGATGTCGCCAACGGTCCCGCCGATTTCGACAATCGTCACGTCCATGCCCTGCGAGGCTCGCATGATGCATTGCTTGATCTCGTCGGTGATGTGCGGGACGACCTGCACCGTGCCGCCAAGATAATCGCCGCGGCGTTCTTTGGTGATGACCGAATTGTAGATGCGGCCCGTCGTGTAGTTGTTTTCCTTGGTCAAGGTCAGCGAGGTGTAGCGCTCATAGTGACCCAGATCGAGGTCGGTCTCCGCGCCGTCGTCGGTCACATACACTTCCCCGTGCTGATAGGGATTCATCGTTCCGGGGTCGACGTTGATGTAGGGATCGAGCTTGAGGAAGGTGATCTTGAGTCCCCGGCTTTCCAGGAGATTCCCGATCGATGCGGACGCCAGCCCCTTGCCCAGGGAGGACACGACGCCCCCGGTCACAAAGATGTATTTGCCCATCATGGTCTCCCTCGCTCGAGATCGGGTGAAGGTGACTCGCATTCAGTCATAATCGGGTCGACGTTTCAAGCGGCTTGTTCAGCGCCAAGCGCCGCATGCTTTCAACGGCCGACAGGACGTCCGCCGGGGTATCGATGCGCAATGACGCATGCTGAGTTTCCCAGACGTGAATGGCAATGCCGTGGTCCAGCGCACGCAATTGCTCCAGCTTTTCCGCCTCTTCCAGACCACCGGTCGGCAACGACGCCAGCCGCAGTAATGTCTCACGTGTATAGATGTAGACGCCCAGGTGGATATAGTGCAACCCCTTGGCCGGCTGCTGGTCAGGATCATCACGGACGAGTGGAATGGGCGCGCGAGAAAAATACAAAGCACGGCCCTGCCGGTCGGTAACCACTTTGACGACGGCAGCATTCTGCAGCTCTTCGGCGGTGTGCAAGGCGCGCTTGAGGGTCCCCATTTCGGCGCCCGATGCTATGAAGGGTTCGATCAAATCCGACAGCAATTCAGGGTCGGCGGGGATTTCATCCCCCTGCAGATTCAGAAAAAACCGGCCTGGTCGCGATCGGGCCACACTGGCGACCCGGTCCGTTCCGCTGCGGAACTCCCCCGTCGTCAACACGGCCTTTCCCCCGAACTCTTCCACCTTCTGCTGGATCCGCGGGTCGTCGGTGGCAACCACAACCTCGCTCACGGCACGGCAGGCGGCCGCCTGTTCATACACCTGTTGAATGATGGTTTTGCGACCGAGCATGGCAATGGGTTTGCCGGGGAAGCGTGAGGACCCATACCGCGCGGGAATCACCACCGTGACATCCGGTTTCGGCATCATATTTCTTCTCACCCACCCCAACCCTGACGATTGATTTCACCCGCCCTAGCCCACCGATTGCTTCGCAACCGATTTCCCGCGACGCGTCTTTCCCAAGTTATTCCCCGCCAAGGGCTTCAGAAAGCTGCTTGGTGGATACGGTCGCGGTACCAATCATGCCCACGACGATGCCGGCGGCGTGATTGGCCAGGGTCGCCGCCTCACGCATCGACGCGCCGGTGGACAGCGCCAGAGCCAGGGTGCCCACCACGGTATCTCCGGCTCCCGTGACATCGTACACTTGCCGCGCCTGAGTCGGAATATGCCAGGCCTCGTTGTTGCCTTCGAAGAGGCTCATCCCTTTTTCCCCGCGTGTGACCAAGACCGATTGACAGCCGAGCCGTTGGCGAATCGTCTCTCCGGCTTCCTGGATCGTCTGATCGCCGTCCCCATGGAGCCCCGCCGCCTGCGTCGCTTCCAAGTGGTTGGGAGTTATGACCGTCACGCCCTTGTAAAAGCCGAAATGTTCGACCTTAGGATCGACAATGACCGGCACCTTGCGCAGCGCCGCGAGGCGGACGAGATCCGTCATGATTCCTGCGGTCACGACGCCCTTGGCATAGTCGGACACCACGACGCAGGTCAGCTCCCGCAGGCGTGACTCGACGTAGCGCAAAATCTTCTTTTGCAGGAGGGGCTTGAGCTCGCCCTTGCGTTCGACGTCGTAGCGCACGACCTGCTGGTTGTGCGCAATCACCCGTGACTTCTTGATCGTCGGCCTGTCGGCATCGATGACGATGCCACCGTGGCCCGTCCGCTTGGCTGCCATTTCCTTGAGCAGCAGCCGTCCGGCCTCATCCGAGCCGATCATCCCGCAGAGATCGGCCTTCCCCCCCAATGCCAGGATGTTGTTGAAGACGTTGGCGGCGCCGCCGAGCCGCACGGATTCCGACTCAACGTGCACGACGGGTACGGGCGCTTCCGGGGAGATCCGGCTCACCCGTCCCCAGATGTAATGGTCGAGGATCAAATCACCGATGACGAGCACCGAGGCGTGAGGGAATCGTTGGATATGGCGGCGGAGGCTGCTGGATGAGGGCTTGTCTTGACGGCTCGATGAACCCGCTGTCGTCGAGTCCCGTGCCGGTCTGCTCACTGAATCGCCTTCCCGAACCGTCCCCATCGGACCCACTCCTTCCATTGCCCTTGGCCGCTCCATGACCAATAAATACGGAAGGCTTTCCCGCGGATCTTTTCTTCGCGCACGAATCCCCAGAAGCGGCTGTCCAAACTCTGGTCGCGATTATCCCCCATCACGAAATAGGAATCGAGCGGCACCGTCACCGGACCGAAGTTGTCCCGTGGATTGATGGTCCCGTCGATGACTCCCGAGTCGATCCGCTGGGTATACGCCTTGTCGTCCAACGGGGCACCGTTCACCAGGACCACCTTGTTTTTGATCTGGACAGTGTCCCCGGGGATGCCCACGATGCGCTTGATGAAATCCTTCTCCTCGTCCTCGGGAAACCGGAACACGATGATGTCCGCGCGCTGCGGTTTTCCAAACTCGATCAGCGCGTGCGAGGCATAGCAATTCACTGGAGGGAAGGCCGCCTGAAACTTGCAGTCGCTCGGCCACTGAATGCCGTAGGCGAGCTTGCTGACCAAGATATGATCGCCGATCAACAGCGTGGGAATCATCGAGCCCGAGGGGATCTTGAACGCCTGGACGACGAACACACGGATGGCGAAGGCCAGCAGCATGGCCACGATGATGGCTTCCGAATACTCGCGGAATACCGATTTCCTGGCCGGCTGTACGCTGCTGGACACCGCGTCTCCTGTGGCCGACTCCGGCGCCCGAGGTGCGATCTCTTCGGAGCTTTGGAGATTGGGATCGACGCTCATTCCTCACCAACCTTCAGGATGGCCAGGAAGGCTTCTTGGGGCACTTCGACGCTGCCGACGGCTTTCATGCGTTTCTTTCCTTCTTTTTGCTTCTCAAGCAGTTTGCGCTTGCGGGTAATATCGCCGCCATAGCACTTGGCGGTGACGTTTTTTTTCATGGCCCCGATGGTTTCGCGTGCGATCACTTTGTTCCCGATCGCCGCTTGAATGGCGATTTCGAACATCTGCCGCGGAATCAGTTCTTTCATCTTCTCGGCCAACTGGCGTCCGCGCGGGTATGAGCGTTCCTTGTGCGTAATAAACGACAA
>DASVBB010000141.1:0-5074 GCA_036376045.1 Nitrospira sp. | reverse complement strand
GTCCTGTACGTCTCTCCGCTCAAGGCGCTCAGCAATGACATTGAAAAGAATCTCCGGCGGCCATTGGCCGACATAGGCCAGGCAGCGCTGCAAGCCGGACTCTTGATGCCGGAGTTGCGGGTTCTGGTCAGGACGGGCGATACGCCGATGGCGGATCGCCAGCAGATGCTCAAGCGGCCTCCGCATATTCTCGTCACGACTCCTGAATCGCTGTTTATCCTGCTCACGGCCGAAAAAAGCCGCCGTTTGTTACAGACGGTCCGGACCGTGATTGTCGATGAGATCCACGCGCTTGCGCCGAACAAGCGAGGAGCGCATCTTGCCCTCTCACTGGAACGGCTCGAAGCCTTAACGCTCACGAAGCCGCAGCGTATCGGGCTGTCGGCCACCCAGCGGCCGATTGAACTGGTGGCGCGCTTCCTTGCGGGCGAGCGGCCACTTCCCACGGTCATCGACGTCGGTCACAGGCGTCGGATGGATATTGCGGTGGAAGTGCCGAAGGACGAGTTGAGCGCCGTGGTCACCAACGCCATCTGGTCCGATATCTACGAGCGTCTGGCCGCGCTGGTCCGGGAGCATCGGACGACTCTCGTGTTCGTCAACACCCGGCGGCTGGCCGAGCGGGTGGCGCATCATTTGGAAGAGCGACTCAAGGACCTTGGGGCTGGCGCTGTTGCGGCGCATCACGGGAGCCTCTCAAGGCAGATCCGGCTGTCCGCGGAAGAGCGCCTGAAAAGCGGCATGACACGTGTCGTGGTGGCCACGGCCTCACTGGAATTGGGCATCGATGTCGGCACGGTGGATCTCGTCTGCCAGATCGGTTCCCCCCGGGCGATTGCCACCTGTTTGCAGCGCATCGGCCGCGCCGGCCACTGGATCCGGGCAATTCCGAAAGGCCGGTTGTTCGCCACGACACGCGATGAATTACTGGAGTGTGCAGCGCTGATCCGGGCCATCAGAGCGGGGACGTTGGACCAGATCTCGATCCCCTCAGCGCCGCTGGACATTCTTGCCCAACAGGTGGTGGCCGCCGCCGCGACGCACGCATGGACCGAAGCCGACCTCTATACGCTTGTCCGCCGTGCGTTCCCCTATAGGGATCTCGACCGAGCGGATTTCGATCGTATTGTTCAGATGCTGGCGAACGGCATTTCGACCAATCGAGGACGAGGTCTGACCTATCTGCACCATGATCGTATCCATCACACGGTCAAAGGACGGAGGGGTGCAAGGTTGGCAGCGATCACTTCCGGGGGCGCGATTCCCGATACAGCCAATTATGCCGTCGTCGCAGAACCGGAAGGCACCGTCGTGGGGTCGGTCGACGAAGATTTTGCGGTGGAGAGTCTGGCCGGCGACATCATCTTATTGGGCAACACGTCCTGGCGGATCAAGGGCGTGGAAATGGGACGGGTGCGCGTCGAGGACGCGCATGGCGCACCGCCGAACATCCCCTTCTGGCGAGGGGAGGCCCCTTCGCGCACCGCGGAGCTCTCCGCCGAGGTGGCCGGCGTGCGGCGTGAAATCGCGGACCGGGCGCGCGATGCCCAGCACTCCGCGCTCCTGTGGCTCAAGGATGAATGCGGACTTGACGCGCGGGGCGCTCACCAGGCCGTGGAGTATGTGCTGAACGGCTTCGCCGTCCTCGGCACAGTGCCCACCCAGGACACGATCGTCGCTGAGCGCTTTTTCGACGAGAGCGGCGGCATGCAACTCGTCATCCATTCCCCTTTCGGAGGACGCATCAATAAGGCCTGGGGCTTGGCGTTGCGGAAGCGTTTCTGCGTCACGTTCGATTTTGAGTTGCAGGCGGCGGCGACCGACAACGGACTGGTCATCTCGCTGGGGGAGAAACATAGTTTTCCTCTGGCGTCCGTCTTCGGCTATCTGCACTCGCAGACGGTGGGAGACGTGTTGCTGCACGCCGTGTTGGCCGCGCCCATGTTTGCCACGCGCTGGCGCTGGAATGCGTCGCGCTCGCTGGCGCTTCTGCGCTTTTCGAACGGCAAGAAAGTGCCTCCGCAGATTCAACGGATGAAAGCCGAAGACCTCCTTGCCGCGGTCTTTCCCGACGCCATCGCTTGCCAGGACAATATGACGGGGGAGCGCGAGCGGCAGATCCCCGACCACCCGTTGGTGCAGGAGACGCTGCGCGATTGCTTGACGGAAGCCATGGACGTCGAAGGGCTGACGCACGTCTTGCGGCGCATCGAGACCGGTGCGATTCACTGCGTCGCGATCGATACCCCGGCGCCTTCGCCCTTCTCGCACGAGATTTTGAATGCGAATCCCTATGCGTTTCTCGACGACGCCCCGCTGGAGGAGCGGCGCGCCAGAGCCGTGGAACTCCGGCGAACGCTTCCCGCGGATATGGCCGCCGAGGTGGGCGCGCTCGATCCCGGTGCGATCGAGGCAGTCGTGCGGGAGTCCTGGCCGGTCGTGCGAGATGCCGACGAGTTGCACGATGCGCTGTTGACGCTCGTCTGGCTTCCGTCAAAAGAGGCGTCCGGCTGGCAGCAGTTCATGCCGGAACTGATGCATGGAGGTCGGGCGGTTGAACTGGCCGCCACCGACGGAGAAGATCGCATCACCGGGTGGGTGGCCGCCGAACAGACGGCGGATGTCGAGCGGATCCTGACAGGAGAGAGCGACGAACGCACGGCCGACGCCATTGTGCTGGGTTGGATGGAGAGTATCGGGCCGACAACCGCGCGTGAATTGAGTATGCGGCTGTATCTGCCGCAGGCTGGCGTGGAGGCGTCCCTGGTGCGGCTCGAGAGTCAGGGGCAGGTCCTCCGCGGCCGGTTCCGGCCTGCCGGTGCAATCTCAGATTTCGCATCTCGCATGGCAGATGGTGAAGGAACGACCGAGTGGTGTCATCGGCGGCTCCTCGCCAGGATTCATCGCCGCACCCTTGGCAATTTGCGCAAGGAAATCGAGCCCGTTGCCACGGCTGATTTCATGCGCTTTCTCTTTCAATGGCAGCACGTGGCACCAGCTTCACGTCAGCATGGCGAGGCCGGTTTGCTCGAGGTGGTAAGGCAACTTGCAGGATACGAGGCGGCGGCGTCGAGCTGGGATTCTCAGCTGCTGCGGGTGCGTATGAGCAAGTACGATCCGGCACTCCTCGACCGAGTATGTTTGAGCGGAGCCGTGAGCTGGGGACGGCTGTCACCTCATCCCAGGCTGACTGACCCCGCCGTCCGGGATCAGGGGCGTCGCATTACACCGACCAGCGTCGCTCCCATCAGCCTGTTCCCGCGAGAAGATGGCGGATGGCTGTTGGAGGCCTTTGCGGATGAGCTCGGGGCCGGGCCGGACCCCTATGCCGCGTTAAGCGCCGTCGCACAAGATCTGCGCAACGCTCTGAAGGAACGGGGGGCGAGTTTCTTCGCCGATGTGGCGGCCGCGACGGGGCATCTGCCGGCGGAAGTGGAAGAGGGGCTTTGGGAACTGGTGGCGGCCGGATTGGTCACGGCGGATGGGTTTGATAATCTGCGCGCCCTCATGGATCCGCGCCGGCGCCGGGCTGAGGGACGGGAGCGCGCGCGCCGGCCGCGGCATGCCGCCGGCCGGTGGTCGCTGCTCAGAACGATGAGACCATCCACCGTGGCCACCCGGGAAGCACAGGATCCACGATCCCCGCGCGCCGAACACGTTGCGCGTCAACTGCTCCGCCGGTACGGTGTGGTCTTCCGTGATCTCCTGGCTCGCGAAGTGCTGGTGCAGTCCTGGCGCGACCTGCTCGTTGTCTATCGAAAGATGGAATTGAAAGGAGAGGTCAGGGGCGGGCGATTCGTCTCCGGGTACGTCGGAGAGCAATTCGCATTGCCGGAAGCCGTTGAAGCGCTTCGTGCGTTCAAGAAGAGCCAGGGGGCGACTGTCGGCGCGGAGATCAAGCTTTCCGCCTGTGATCCCTTGAATCTCTGCGGCGTGATTCTTCCCGGCCCTCGTGTGCCGGCCGTGCCGAGCAGCTTTATCGTCTTCAGAGACGGCCTGCCAGTACGCACGCTCACGGCCAGAGATCAGCGTCCGGAGGACGGAGCAACGGTTCCGCTTCCGCGCGGCGCTTCCCTCGGCAGATAAGTCGAGTCTCACCGGGACCGTCGTTCAGCCGTTACCTCCAGAAGGTAGCCGCCCTGTCATGACCCACCAATTGGACGAGTGTCTCCTGGGGGTTGCTGCTGTGTTGCACGACAAAGGGATAGCGGGATTGCGCATGCGCGTAGAACGATGCGCGGCGATCAGACGGAATCTCCATCAACGAGCTGAGGGAATCGAGATACTCTCCTTGTCCCTTCGCCATATCCTGCTTGATGTTCTCGAAGTTGAACGCCATGAAGGCCTGCACGCGATGATCCGCCTTGAGCTGCCCATCCTCGGTAAACCAGGACCTGCCGGAGGTGGACGACAGAATATTGTTGATGGTCTCGGTGATGCTACAGGCTGATAGAGACAGCACCAGACCTGCAGCAAAGGAAAGACGCATCAGTCTGTGTGTGAGTTGTGCCATGACTTCCCTCCACGATAGTGAATGATCGCCAAGTGTACTCTGCGGCCTTCACTGTAGAGCAGAATGCACGGAGGATCAAGCAGGCTTCGTCCAGGGATACCCCGCGTCGCCTGGGCAGCAACCAGCGCTCAGAGTCCTCCCGGAGTCAATCGCTCCAGAGCCGCTCATACCACTTTTTCTGATCGTTGACCGGCCGGACGCCCAGGTTCATCGCTTTCCGGATCTCACCGATATTCCATCCGGTGAGCGTGGCCAGTGTCTGGGCTTCCCGTTCGTAACGTTCACGAAGCTGTTGTCGATAGGCCGTGGCCGCTGCGCAATCGTCCGGACCTGTCCAGGGATGTCTCAGAATATAGCGTGCTTGGAAATTGGCCCGGTCCGATGTCTCCTGAAAGATGAGATCTTCGGGAAAATGGGCGGCATCGTAACGAACGTGCAGCCGGGTGAGAAAGGCGTGTTTTGCCTGCCAGAACACTCCAAGGCTTCGCAGTTCGTCCGCAGAAAGCGGGTTGGCCGCGCAGGGATCGCACCAGTTCATATCCCAGGCGTATTCCAAGAACA
>DASVBB010000128.1:0-15897 GCA_036376045.1 Nitrospira sp. | reverse complement strand
ACGGCCAGCCCGCCGCCGGAAGCCTCGGCTGCTCCTGCTGACGCGATTGCCGCTCCTCCAGCCGATGCCATGGTCACACCATCTACGGACGCATCTACTCCACCACCTCAAGTCGCGGTGGAGACACCTGCAGACGTAAGGGCGGCCTCCGCGGAGCAGCAGATGGCTACCGATCCTTGTGCGAGCCAGTCTGCCTCAGGGTCCATGGATTGTGAAAAGCTGAAACGCAAAGTTTCGACCGACAAGAGCACCAAAGCATCGGCAGCGGTGTGTACCTCGCACACGGATGCCAAAGGCACCGTGATCTATGATGATCCGACCTGTCCTTCCCGGATGGGTGGTGCCGTAGTGACCGACCCCGGAAGTGTGTACCTGATCAGGGAGAACCCCTTCTTCAACCTCCACATTGAAAAAGCTGTGGACCATGCGAAGGCCGCCGAAATCGCCGGTAATCAGGGACAAGCCGCCGACTTGATGGAGCATGCTCAGATGTCACTGATGCAAGCCAAGGAAGCCCAGCGTGCCGGTAATGTCGCCGGCCTGAACGAGGGAATTATCTCGTTGAGAGAAGCCCTAAGGCTTCCGGAAGGTTCTTCGGTGCGAGAGGCCACCGCTTTTGTCCGGGATGCGCGCAAGAATTTGTCCCAGGCCGGCGGGATGAAATACAAGGAGATCCAACCACAAGTAGCTGTTTCCACTCAGGAGCGATGATGTGACGACGGCGTTCGGGAGGGCTCAACGCCGAGATGCCACGTAGAAGGGGTGAGCAAGGTGCTGCCTTGGTCACCCCTTTTCATCTCAGACACTTTTTATCTTTGAAACGGTTATTTTCTGACGCTGGGGAGAATGCCGTCCTCAAGCCACGCATATTCGCCGCTCATGATGCGCTTCGAAAGGCGGTACACGACGCCGTCTGTTTCGTGACGACGGATTCTTCCGCGTAGCGAGGAAGAGGGCTGGAGACGACTCTCGAGATCCTGGCAGCAGTAATTGACGAGATCGCGGATCCCTGGCTGGTCTCGCATCTCTGGCTGTGAGGCATACCAAATCGTTGCCGCCATGGGGAAGAGCATGAGGCTGTCGTTCACCAAATGTTGCAGGAGGAGCTGCTTGTTGTGCAGTTTCTGACGGTGATAGAGCGTTGAGGATAAAGTCGATCGCGTCAGCCTCCGTGACGAGGACTCAATCCGACGAACCCAACCTGCGTAGTCTTTCGTCAGGAGCGCCGACGCTGATTGAGCATGTCCGAACGGCAGAGAAGAGATAAGGGACATGCGTGCGTAATAGCCTGCTGCGGCGAGCCTACGGGAGGTTGATCCTTGTAGGATGGCGAGGCCCTGCTCGAGATAGGGCGCGAGAGACTCGCGCGCCATCCAAATGCGGAGAATTTCACTGGTGCCTTCCCACACCAGATTGATCCTGGCGTCTCGCAACATGCGCATCACGGGAATCGCCGGTTCACCACTCTTCCGCTGGGCTTCGACGGTCATGAATCCGCGTCCCCCGCGGACCTGAAACAGGTCGTTGACCGCTTCCCAATACCATTCACTACCGATAATCTTGGCCGCTGCCGACTCCAGCCGAAGGTCTCCCTTCTTATTGGCCCACGCTCCGCAAAAGGCCATCACGGCCTCCAGTGCCAAGGTATAGGCGGCGACCCGGCACATTTTTTCTCCCACCAGATTGTGTTCGCCGATGGGTTTGTTCCATTGAACACGCGTCTGTGTCCACCAGCGCATGGCGCTCAAGCACTGTTTGAGTCCGCCCAAACAGGCCGCCGGAAGCGTCAGCCGCCCTACGGTGAGGGTGGCAAGGGCAATCCTGAGGCCGTCCTCTTCGCTTCCGAGGCGGTTTTCCATCGGAACGTACACGTTGTTGAAGCGCGGGACACCGTTGTAAATCCCTCTCACCCCCTCGAACCGCAGCCGGGTCACGGTGCATCCCGGTGATTGCGTTTCAACGATAAATGCTCCATACCGTTTCTGCGCCTGAGGATCGCGGAGTTCTTCGGGCCGATCCACGATGCGTGCAATGACGACAAGCATGGAGGATAGAAACTCTCCATCCTGCTTGGCAGAATTTGTAATAAAGAATTTTTCTCCGGTGATGCGATACCCGACGGTCTTGCCGTTTTCTTTGATTCGAACGGCACATGTCTCCACCTTCGAGATATCGCAGCCGACGTTTCGTTCCGTCAGGGCAAACCCCGAGATCTCCCCGCGTGCCAGCCGAGGAAGATACCTGGTTTTCTGTTCAGCGGTGCCGAAGAGGCGCAGTGGTTCAGGGACGCCGATCGATTGTGCTGCCGACAAGAGCACCGTCAACGAGGCATCGACGCTTCCGCAGAGAGTGGCGACCTTTTGATACTCGTATTGGGTAAATTCCTGTCCGCCGTAGCACTTCGGAATCTTGATGCCCAGGGCTCCGAGTTGGGCCAGTGATTTAATGACTGACTCAGGCAGTTCGCCTTCGCTGTCCACCCGGTCGGGATCGAGAGAGAGCAGGACGGGTTTGATCGCTTCGAGAAACTCTACGGCGGGTGGGGTGACTTCCGGAATACCGATGCTGTGGAAAAGGTCCCAGCGGATGTCGGCTTCAAAGAGCCCGGCGATAAAGCCGTGATAGGCGGCTTTGTCCCGAGCTGCCTCAGCGATCGCCTCGGATCCTTGAAACAGGCCCGATTTGGCCATGCCGCAATCCTCCGACGCGACCCAGAAGCGTCGCATCCGGGTCTGATCTCTACGAGTGTACCACTATTTTACCCCAACGTGGGCCTATGTTCGGCTATGGGGGCCTGACCCTAAAGAGGGACACGATAATGCATTTCAAAAAGGATGAAAATCGCCACTGGCGTGGTACGATGTGGAGAGCGCATTACTCCCGATTTCCTACGGGGTTTGCATCATGCGCAACGTCGTCATCGTCGAGGGGTTTCGCACCCCCTTTTGCAAAGAAGGCACAGAGTTTCGCCTGACGGATGCGGATATCCTCGGTGCGTGGGCTGTGCGCGAAATGATCGCGCGTTGTCACCGTTGGAATCTTCCGCTGGACACGATCGATTGCGTCTTAGGCAGCAACGTTGCCACCCCGATGCATGCAGTGAACCCGACACGGGTTGCTGCCGTCACCGGCGGCCTTCCTTCGAGCATTCCCGCCGACACCGTAGCCGGTAAAAATTGCGGTTCCGGAGTCACGGCACTGTACTACGCGAGCCTGCGCATCCGTAGCGGCGACGTGGATACGGTGCTCGTCATCGGGATGGAGGCGATGAGCCGGATTCCCGTGGTGTATGACCGGACGGTCGCCGACCATATTTTACAGTTCGGCAAATCGAGAACGTTTCGCGAGGGTGCCGCCACCGCCTCGTCGCTCATACCCAAACTGCTCAATCTGAAGCGTTATCCGCCGAAAGTGGGCCTCGTGATGGGTCTCACCGATCCTATGTGCGACCTGATCATGGGACAGACTGCCGAGAATATTGCCAAAGATCCTTCATTGAGCATTACGCGTGAAGACCAAGACGCCTTTTCCATCCGATCGCACCACCTGGCAAGCCAGGCATGGAAACGCGGGCTCTTCGCCGAGGAAGTGGTGCCGATGTTCGTGCCTGAGAGCAACAGTTATGTCGAACGAGACAATGGGATACGCGAAGATGCGGATCACAGGACATTCCGTGATGTGAAGCCGGTGTTCGACAGACGCCACGGGTCGGTGACGCCGGCGAATGCCTCGCAGATCACGGACGCCGCTGCTGCCATGCTGTTGATGGAGGAGGAGAAGGCCAAGTCGCTCGGGCTGCCGATTCTCGGATATGTGAAGGACTATGCCGATTTTGGTTATGACCCGGCTTGCATGGGCCTGGCTCCGGTCGGCGCCATCGCCAAGCTTCTGGCCAAGACTCGGTTGACCCTCAAAGATTTTGCCGTGTGCGAAATTAACGAAGCGTTCGCATCGGTGGTGCTGGGGATCAACCGTATCCTTGCGTCATCCTCTCTCATGGAGCGCAAATTCGGCCGGTATGGATTGACGGGGCGCCTGGGCGAGATTCCGCCTGACGATCTCAATCCGCACGGCGGAGCGATCGCGCTCGGCCATCCGGTCGGCGTCTCCGGCTTGCGTCTGGCGATGACCTCCCTGTTCGAGCTCAAACGGCGGGAAGCCGAACGGGCACTGATCAGCATGTGTGTGGGGGGCGGGCAGGGGGTCGCCATGATCGTGGAGAGAAAATAACGATGTTCCGCGAGTTGAAACACTTCAAGACGGCTCTTGTCCGGGACGGAATTCTCCTGGCCGGGATGGACTACGCCGGTAAATCGGTCAATGTCTTGAACGGTGAGAGCTTCTCCGAATGGAAGGACATCGTACGATCTGCGCTGCAATCGGAGGCCGTCAAAGGCGTGGTGCTGGTGAGTCTGAAGGAAGGAAATTTCTGCGCCGGAGCCGATCTGGAACAGATGCATGGCGCACAGGAGCAACGGGCCTTTCACGCATTGGAGCAATTGGTCGACACGGCGCATGCGGTCTTCGACGAGATGGGGCGCTCGTCAAAGCCGTTTGTTGCTGCGGTGGAAGGGGCGTGTCTCGGTGGAGGACTCGAACTCGCGCTGGCCTGCCGTGCACGCGTTGCCAGCGCTCATGCGAGGACGTGTTTTGCCCTGCCGGAGGTCAAGCTCGGGATTCTTCCCGGCTTTGGTGGCACGCAGCGCCTTCCACGGTTGGTCGGCGTGCCCGCAGCCTTGGAAATGATCACCACGGGGAAAACGCTGTTCCCTCGCCAAGCGCTGAAGATTGGCCTTGTGGATGCCATGGTCACCTCGATCCCTTCGCCGGTGAGGACGCTGGAACAGGTTCAACACGAAGCGTTTGTTCAGGTAGCAATCTCGCAAGCGTGTGAGCTTGGTTCACTTCCCGTGAGGCCGCACGCACTGAAGGGCAGCCAGAAATTGTTGAGCGCCCCTGGTATTCGTTCGCTCGTGTGCGGGTATGCGCGGCGTCAGGTGATCAAGCGTGTGCGACATTTCTACCCCGCTCCGCTCAGCGCCATCGACGCGGTCAAACTGGGGATGGGGATGGACGTGCTGAAAGCGTCGCTGGCAGTCGAGAAACCCCTGTTATTGGATCTCATGGCCAGTCCGGTTTCTGCATACCTCGTCGGTTTATTCCTCAAAGGGGAAGAGGTGAAACGAACGGCTGCAACTGCTTCCGAGCCCGTCGCTCGGGTGGGGGTGCTGGGAGCCGGCTTGATGGGATCGCAAATTGCCGGGCAGCTCGCAGAAAAGGGGTATTCGGCCGTCCTGAGAGATGTGGCTCCCGATATTCTGGCAAAGGGCATGGGGCGGATCCATCAGGCACAAACGGTTCAGGTCCGGAAACGGATCATCCTTCCATCCGACTTGCGCTATCGCGTCATGCGGATTACCCCCACCATCCGGTTGAAAGATGTCGCCTCTGTTTCGCTTGTCATCGAAGCCGTGTCGGAGAAGCTCGATGTCAAACGGGCGGTCCTCGCTGAATTCGAATCCGAGGCGCGACCCGATGCGTTCTTTGCCACGAATACGTCGTCTTATACCCTGGCCGACATTGCCGCGAAGGCGGTACATCCGGAACGATGCGTAGGGCTGCATTTCTTCAACCCTGTTGCCAAAATGCAGTTGGTCGAAGTCGTCCGCGCACCATTTACGTCCGACAGGGCCTTGGCGCAGGCGTGTGGTCTCGCCAAGCGGCTCGGCAAGTTCCCGCTCGTCGTGCGTGACGGACCCGGATTCCTCGTTAACCGGATTTTGGCCCGGTACCTCGCGGAGGCAGTGATCCTGGCTGGAGAGGGAATCCCCATTCAGCGTATCGATGCAGTCGCCAAGGACTTTGGCATGGCCGTGGACAGCGGGCATCCCATGGGCCCGCTTGAACTCCTCGATCTCGTCGGACTGCCGGTTGCGGTGCACGTGCTCACCTCATTGGCGGTGCTGGGGTCGCGCATCGAATCTCGGGACAGCCTGCTGAACGCTTTCCTGTCGGGCAAGACACCGGTCACCTTTTGGAAATCGGGGAAAGAGAATCCGCAGGCCCGCGACCTGATCAGAGCGTACCGTCGCACCGAGTCGGCAGAACAGACTTCCATCTCAGACCACGTCCTTCACCAGCGCCTGTTCCTTCCGATGGTGGACGAGGCGGTGCGCTGTCTGAACGACGGGATTGTGGACCAGCCATGGCAGGTGGATTTCGCGCTGACGTACGGAATCGGGTTTCCGGCGTTTCGCGGAGGGCTGCTGACCTGGGCCAGGCAGAGTATGGCGCCAGAAAAGATCGCCGAGACCCTGGAAGCCCTGTCCATTCAGTACGGAAAACGGTTCGAGCCCTGTCCGGGGCTTTCGCACGGAGGATGGTAGCGGCCGGAGTCACACGAAAAGGGAGCAGGCCATGCACGAACAACCTTGGTGCATCCATTATCCGGAAGGCGTCCCGAGGGAACTCCCTCTGAATCACGAGACGCTTACGGCAATGTTCTCACGAAGTGCAGCACGATTTGCGCGCAGGCCCGCCCTGTATTTCTTCGGGAAGAGCATCTCGTATCAGGAATGTCATTCTCTGGTTGAGCGATTCGCGTGCGGTCTTGCCGCGTTGGGGATTCGCAAGGGCGATCGCGTGGCGCTTTGCCTGCCGAATTCGCCGCAGGCCGTGATCGCCTACTTCGGAATCCTGCGCGCAGGAGGAATCGTCGTCGCCTGCAACCCGACCTATACGGAATATGAGCTGTCCCATCAGCTGCGCGATTCGGGAGCCCGGGCGGTTGTCGTGCTCGACCTGATGTACTCAAAAATTCAATCGCTCAATGTGGAGCGGGTGATTGTCACCCGCATCACCGATTTCATGACGACGATCGCCAAGTATCTCTATCGACACCGTAACGGACACGCGCATGCTCCTGACATTCAGCCCGATGAGCGCATCCGCTTGTTCCATGATGTCCTGAACGAGGCGGATTCGGTGATGCCGGAAGCGTTGCCGAGCGTGTCTCCAGACGATGTTGCGCTGCTTCAGTACACGGGCGGCATTACGGGGATCTCAAAAGGGGCAATCTTGCTTCATCGCAACCTGACTGCCAACATCAAGCAACTGGTCAGTTGGTTTTCTCCCGCCGAGCGAGTGGAGAGTTTCCTTGCTGCACTTCCGCTGTTTCACGTCTTCGGCATGACCGTCACGCAGAATATCTGTCTGGCGATCGGAGGATGCATGGTATTGGTGCCTGACCCCCGCAACATCCCCGTGCTGGTCACCTTGTTGCGCAAGAAGCAGCCGACCGTGATCACGCTCGTTCCCGCGTTCGTGCGAAAGCTCATCGAACATTGTGACGCCAAGGATTTCTCGTCGACGCGGTTTGTCATTTGCGGCGGGGCCGCATTGCCCTACGACCTCTTGAAACGATTCAAGGAACGCACGGGTCATCTGATCTGCGAAGGCTACGGTCTTTCCGAAGCCTCACCTGTGACCCACTGCAATCTTCCCCGCGGTTTGTCCGTCAAGCGATCCATTGGATTGCCCATCGGCAACACTGAGGCGATGATCGTCGATGAGACGGGCCGAGAGGTGGCGTCAGGTGAGGCGGGGGAGCTCTGGGTGCGCGGTCCCCAAGTCATGGCCGGGTACTGGAACAATCCGGTTGAAACAGCGAACGCGCTGAAGCCCGGGGGCTGGCTGGCCACCGGCGACATCGCACGCCTGGATCAAGATGGCTTTTTCTATATCGTCGACCGAAAGAAGGACATGATCTTGTCAACCTCTGGATTGAATGTCTATCCCGCGGAAATTGAACAGGCGCTCTTGCTTCATCCTCATGTGCGCGAGGCCGCCGTCATCGGTGTGCGATCCCTGGATGGGGGCGAATCCATCAAGGCGTTCATCGTACCGTCGGAGGAGACCGTCTCCGCGGAAGATCTCATCGCACACTGCCGGAGTCATTTGGCCTCATACAAAGTGCCGAAGAAGGTTGAGTTCCGAACCGAAATTCCGCGATCGATTCTTGGAAAGACGCTCCATCGAGTCCTACGCGCGGAGGAGGATGCGCAGCTTCACTTGCAGGCATCTAACAACGGGGACCAACAGCTGAAGCCTGCCGCGGTCGAAAACGTTGTTGGATGCAAGGCAGGTCAGTGACATGCCTTGCCAGTGCCAGCGCTGCGGACAGGCCGGGCGATTCGATGCCGATCAGATTGATGAGGAGGGGGGTCTCCCGGTCGACGGACACGATAAAGTCGGTCTTGTGCTGCTGGCCGCTCATCACGCGGGGCCGTATCCCGGAATAGGCCCAACGGAGGTCAGACTCGTCGAAGACAGGGAGGAATTTCCACAAGGCCTCAATGAAGACTCCGGGAGGCGTCTTCTGCGACAGATAGTCCGACTTGTCTGTCACCGGGACCTCATTCGGCCCCACGAACAATTGTCCATTCGGACGGGGGCTGAAGTGGATTCCCTTCCCCGTGGCGTGAGGCGGCAGGGCCGGATATACCAGGCGTCCGATCAGCCGACTGTTCGCCGAAGTCACCAGCTCGTAGTACTCCCCGCGGAGCGGCCGAATGCTATATTTAGTGGAGGACAACGCGAGGGCGGCGATGTCATCGGCATGAAGGCCTGCCGCATTGATCAGACATGCGGCCCTGATCTTTTGGCGGTCCGTTGTAATCAGGTAGGCGGCGTCGTCGTTTTCGATGCCGATCACCCGGTTCGTGAACGCGAATTCGACACCGCTGGCTTCTGAGTCTTGTTGAAGGGAGTGCACGAAGGCGGACGAATCGATGACACAGACACTTGGAATGACGATGCCGCAGGAGGCGCGAAGGTTCGGCTCCAACGTTCGTAACCCGGATGGTGTGACGAACGACATCCGGATATGCGATCTCCACGCGTTCAGCCACAGCCGCCGGAGCATCGATACCTCACGCCAGAGGCCTCGACGGATATCCTCCCGCGCGATGGCGATGACCATGCCGCTGCGAAGCAACGGGATGTGTCGCCGCTCCGCGTACGCGACGGCCAAGGCGCTTCCTTCCCGTGCCAACCGTGCCTTCAGTGACCCGGGACGCTCGTGGATTCCGCTGTGGAGCACGCCGCTGTTGCGTCCGCTGGTCTCAGTTCCCGCGCGTTCGTGTCGCTCCACGGCAATGACGCGGAGCGGACGGTCCCAGCGTCGGTCCGCCAGTTCCCTGGCGATGGCGCATCCGACGACTCCCGCGCCGATGATGCAGATGTCATACGTATTCATCGCGGTGGAGTCTCCCTGTCGGTGTAGGAGCCGTAGGAGCAAGGCCCTTCACGAGGAGTCGCTGCATGCCCGATAGTCCATCGGCCAAATACGGCAAAGTCCTGTTCGTCTTTTGCGGAGGAGGATGCAAGGCCATCCACCAAGCGGTTGCGGCGGCGGAGGTGGTCAATGCTGGCTTCACTCCGTCCCACATCATGAGTTCATCCGCAGGAACATGCAATGCTCTTGGATTTGTCGAGCAGCCCGGTCCGCTCGGAGCCGAGAAAACCATCCGCATCTGGGAAAACTATATCACCTCGCCGGAAACCATTTACGAGGTCCATCCATTCCTTCGTGACAAATTGACACGCTTGTTGGGAGTCGTCCCGACGGCGACACAGGATTGGGGGCCTTCCGGGTCGATTCTTTACGACGTCAGACGGGCCATCAAGTTCCTCCCCCTGGTGCTTTCGTTTTGCATTCGCATGCCCTTGCGTGTGGCCGGCCGGACGGTGAGCTTTCTCTTTCGCCTCATGGACACGTTTGAAGCGCAGCATCAATCGTTCCGGCGGCTTGTCCAAGCTCCGGAAATCCAGGAGGCCTTCAATGAGGTGGACAAATACTTTGAATTCAAGCGGATGAAAGCGTTTCTCGACCCGTTTCCGCTGCTGGCCAGGCTGGGCGAACAGATCGATCTGCAGAAGGTGCTCACCAGCCCCATCGTCTGGCATATCATCACGGAGCGCTATGAGGATGGTGCGACCGTGATTTTTTCGAACAAGGATTCCGATCTCGCGATGGATGAAGGCACTGACGCGCGAAGCCAAAAATCCAAGTACGACCTGTTCTATAAGCGGATCCGTGCCTCGATGGCGCTATATCCCCTGTTCGAGTTGGTTGAGATGGACGGATTCCGGTACTTGGATGCCGATCTGGCAAACCCGCTCCCGGTGGAAGAGGCCTTCAATCTTGGATGTGATACGGTGTTCATCTTCCTCAACGTTCCGCGCAGGAGCGTTCGCGTCGATCCGCATCCATTGCGGGACCTGGTCGAGCTCAATGACTTGCTGCGGCTGAATGAGCGGTATATCCACCACCGCCTCAAGGAGGCCCAGGCAAGAGCCAAGGTCAGCGGAGTCAATTTGTTCGTCATCCGTCCGGACGAGATTCCTGCGGGGCTGGGACTGTTGGAGATCGATAACAAAGTGATCGAGTTCGTGAAGGGTGACGAACGGAAGCGGATGAAGGACTATCTCGCCGATTTGGAAGCGCATAATCTCCGGTTTTCTCCGCCACTCATCTGAAAGACTGTCTTCAATCGCGTGCCTTCTGAGGAACACGTTCGGAGCGCTCATGCCTCGAGTGTTGAAAATCGGTCATCGTGGTGCCGCCGGACATGCACCGGAGAACACGTTGGCTGCGGTCCAAAAAGGCATTGTACTCGGCGTCGATTTTGTGGAGATCGATGTGCGCAGGACGGCAGACGGTGCTCTCGTCGCGCTTCACGATTCGACAATTAATCGAACGACCAATGGAAAAGGCCGCGTCGATGCTCTCTCACTTCGGAAGCTGAGGGCGTTCGATGCCGGACAGGGAGAGCGCATTCCAACGGTCGAGGAAGTCCTGACGAGCGCTGCAGGACACGCGGGACTGATGTTGGAACTGAAGGTCGCGGGTGTGGCTCATCTGACGGTGCAAGCGGTTCATAAGGTCGATTTTCCTTCTCCAGTCATCTATGCCTCCTTCCTGCATGACGAACTCGCACAGGTGCGGGCGGTCGAGCCGGACGCTGCGCTGATGGTGCTGTTCGGTAGGCTGCCGAGAGCTCCCGTGGCCTATGCGATGGCTTATCGGCCGGCGTACGTTGGCCTGCGGCACGATCGGGCGAACCGGCGTCTGGTCGACGCCTTTCACAACGACAATGTGCTTGTGTGGGTCTATACCGCGAATAGCCTCACTGACATCAGACGGGCATTGTCCTTCGGCGTCGACGGCGTGATCTCCAACTTTCCTGATCGTATCCCGAATTCCTAGATTTGGTACCAAAAAAACTGTCTCGGCTCCCTCGCGATCACTCACCTGGCCCGGATGACGGCGAGCCCCTGGTTGCCCATCGACACATACACAGCACGGGGAGTCACGGTCGTGTCCACGACGACACGCCTGACGCTCGAGACGCCGGGCCAGATCTGTACGCTGAGGTTCGACGGATTAAACCGGAGAAGCCGGCCGGTCCCGTCGACGATCCAGAGCGTCCCGTCCGGATCAGCTGCGATGTCGGTCAAGCCGGAAGCCGGTAAACCAGAGACGCCCGTGTAATGCGTGGTGTTTGAAAAATCACCCCGTGTATAGCTCGAAAGGCCGGTACTGGTACTGACCCACCATGAGGTTCCGTCAGGAGTAATGGCCGCACCACGGTTGGCTTCACGATACTCCGAAGGCACGTCGAGATCATGTTCACCGTTGTTGTAGGGTTCGGCGGGACCATAGGTCGTGAGCGCCCACACGTAGGGATTCCGTACCCAGGCTTTAGGATCGGCATTCCACATCTGCCGTCCCACGCCATAGGCCGAAGCCGTTAACACGTCACCGTTGGAAAAGATGGCGAGTCCGTATTGATCGCCCTGTTTTGTGACAACTCTGCCATCCGGATAATGCCACTTCGTTTCCACATGGATGTGGTCCCCCCACGTGTCGTTGGCAACATGAACGACGCCATGATCGAATCCAATGAACAAGTGCCCTGCCGCGGTTCCACTATGTCCGAATACCATGCGCCGTGCAGACGCTTCTTCCCAGCAGTTGACCGTGGCGTCGCAAAGAAATTCATATCGCCGGACGGCGATGGTTCCATCCATGTTCAGCGTCACTTTGTCGGCCTGTCCCAAATGAAATCTTGGGTCGCTGAAATCGGCAAAAGGCTGGCAGCAGCGCGGGGGGGCCGGCGGTGGGACCTCGCCCTCATACCCCCGATAGCCGACAAAGACCTCGTTACCGCGACCGCCGGTCATGGCCGTGATGTCGCTCACCGTGACCTGCCCCGTCGCAGGATCTGTATAGGTCTGTACGTGCAGGCCGTTGGCCGCAGTGAACTGTCTGAATGCCGTCTGCCCCGGACGTAGCACATAAAGTGCATCCGACGTCACCGCCCAAATATTCTGCGCCTCATCAGGACTCGCGTCGATCACTGTTCCATTCAAGCTCTGCGCTGACGCGTAGATCGTCAGATCAGCTGTGGGCCAGGGACCGGCCGGACCGGACGTCGGCGGCGGGTTGCTCGGCGGCGGATTCGTCGGAGGAGGATTCGTAGCCGGCGGATTTGTAGTCGGCGGCGGCTCTGACGATGGCGTTGTTGATGCGGCAGGTGGAGGGGTATCTGAACCTCCACACCCGCTCAATATGAAGAGAAGAGCACAGAGGACTGCCCGGATCCACATGTGAAACTCCTTGGGTGATATATCTCGAGTTCAGGGGTCTCTCCTATTTGCATACCTTTGTTTCGGAGGATCTCCTAGCTGGGAAGATCCCCTGATGTTCTCCCAAGAAGCCCTTGCTTCCTGCGTTGACGCGAACAGGTGGATCGGGTAGGCTCCCCCCTCTCTCGCGGGAGGATTGGTGACCATGAACAAGAAAAAGATGATCTGTGCGGCATTTGCGCTAAGCGGCTGTTTGGCGGTTGACACCTGGACGATCAAGGCGGCTGAGCCCTCGTTTGAACTGACCGCCCGTTACATTCTGGAAGTCGTCAAAGCATTCAGGACAGCCTATGTGCTCAAGGTCGTTGAGCATGCGAAGGAGGGAGGCATCCAGCCCCACGAAGAGTGGCAGAAAGACGCGCACTTCATTCCGCTGCCGGCCCAGTTCGTCAAGGCCGCGGCCGACCAACTCGACAATTTTGAAATCGGGTTGATCGGACTCACGCCCGTCAATCAGGCGAATGTTCCCAAGACCCAGGCGGAAACGAACGCGCTTCTTCAGCTCATGAAAAACCGCGAGCGATCAGTCACCACATTTGTCGACGGAGATCAATTCAAGGCCATTTCAGCGGACTTGGCACTCGTGCAATCATGTGTGGAGTGTCACAACCATCATCCGAACGCCAAACGTCGGGATTTTAAACGCTGGGATGTCATGGGCGGTCTGGTCGTGCGACTCAAGCTCGAAGTGCGCCCGGAAGGCTCGACTGTGGGACCGGAGCCCTCCAACCGCCCCATGGGTCCGATCGAGAAGATGACCCCGCCGCTGACGACTCCTCCCCCCTGGGTCCGCTAGGCGGCCCCCTTGACGCTCATCACGAGGGAGGCGTAGGCTTCATGAGTCACTCCTTGCTGCCTCGATTCGAGGTCGCATTATGGTCCTCCGTGGTGGTATTAAGAGCCAACGGCGCGGACCTGCCCGGTGTACCCCTCGCACCAGACGGGCTCTTTGCTCTAAGACTGCGCTCCGCCTTCGTGTAACGATCACTCTATCGTCACCTTTCACGACGGTTTCCTACCGGCTCGTGCGGGCATCTTCCCGTGTTCCTTTCACATCGCTTCACCCAGCCGGCCAATATCGCGCGGGGCATCGCTGCCGCCAAAATTGCCCGACGGGAAAAGGAGGTTCGTATGCCATACCGCTTCAATAGCGTAGATATCCTCGTGGGTGTCGGTCTGTGCGCGATTGTTTTCGGCGCCATGCTCCTGATTGTGGCAACGAGCGGTGCGTTTCTCGTCAGCGGGCCGCAACCGGCTGTGATCAGTGAGGGGCTGCCATCAACGGAAGCAGCCTGGCTGCAGCCGGCGCTGGGGCGGGCCATTGTCGAGCGCGATCTGCTTCAGCAGCGTACGGATCAGATCACGACAGCGGCGACCACCGAATGGAATCAGGCCATGATGGCCCATCGTAGCCTGGAAGCGAACCGCGGTGGTCCGTTTGCCTTCGTCATGGATCGTGCGGCGACGGTTCCACAGGAACATGCCGCAAGAGTTCAAACGGTCATGGGGCGGGCCATTGTGAATTTTACTCAGCGCGGGATCCGGAGCGGTATGCTGTCCGCCGACTTGTACCTCTCGGATTACAATCAAGGCATGATCGCCGCTATTGAGGCTCGTGGCCGGCGGATGCATGATGAATTCGCATCGACATGGCAGGCGGTCCTTGGACGCTGGATTGTTGACGTGAGCCGCGACAGCATGCGCCGGATGGCCGAAGTACAAGAACAGTTGGGCTCTGCCATCGTGCACATGACACAGGCCAAGATGGGATTGGAGGGCGCATGGGCGTCGAATCAGTACCAGTTGGGCAGCCTGATGGCCGCTGTCGACCGCACGGCGCCTGCAGACGACGGGATGGCCTTATTGGCGGCTGGCGAAGGGACGGGGCAACAAGTGAGTACCTCGATGAGACTGCCGGTGATTCCCGACGTCTCGGCCACGTACCTCATCGCAGCCGCGATGGTCCTGTGCGGTGTCTTCTTCGGAGGGCTCGTGCTCTCCGCGGCAGCCCGAGAAGCCAAAGCGCTGGCTGAGGCAAGACGAAATGCCGGCCGGTGGGCGTATCGGATGGCGTCCTGACACGATGGGACGTCTCCTGTGGGTCACAACAAGCAGTCAGTGGCTCACAGGATGTGAATGATTCGAATTATTCGGCAGGGGCGGGAGGTGTGAGTTTCACGCTGATCGCCCCGCCGAGCTCGCCTTCTTTTGCTCCTTCCCGCGGGTACCCCGTAATGTCGCGCTGGCCTTTCGGCTCTCCATGACACGCCAGACAGGCCCGTTGATAAAACAGGGGCAGCAACACCCGAACGTATTTCCCCTCGTCCGTGACCTCGGTGAAGACCGTATCAGGCGCTTCTGGAGGCGCGGTCGTGGTGAATTTTGAGAAGACTGCAGCTTCGTACTCGTCGGGTTTGTTCCGGGGGTTGCGGACGAGATGGGAGGGGGCCGTTTGCTTCATGTAGATGCCGGACCAGGACTGGAAGCGTGCGGCGGTTTCCGTCCCGAACGTGGCGGGGATGAGACCCTTATAGGCAAATCCGGGAACGTTGATGACGGATTGATAGGTGTCGATGGTTTTCTTGGACTCCTGCATAAGGCGGCCTAGCAGGGGTTTGGCCATCGCAGGCACTTGGGCGGCATCCAGATTGGCAAGCGCGATGCCCGTTCGTTGTTGAAACTCTTCAGCGACCTGCCGCTCGAAGATGTCCGAGGTGAAACCTTTATTGGCTTTTGAGGCGTCATTGATCAGGTCTTGTTTCTTGGCGATGGCCGCCCGCCCTGTATCGAGCAAAATCGCCAAGAGACGTCCGGTCTCCGACGCGTCTTCCAACGCACCGGCAACTGCGATGACAGGAAGGCAGGTCAACAGGCAGAAAATAATGACAGACGGATTGATGACAAACGTGTACGGTGTTCCTGGATTCATCCCCGCAGCTCCTGGTGGGATTTTGTAGGTCGCCAGCGTACAGTGAATTGACTGAGGAGACCCATCCCCCAAAAGAGGGGGCGGCTGCACCAGCAGCGCCTTGCTCTGGAAGTTCGTGTGGATCGCGCTTATGCTACTTGGTGGCAGGTGAGGTGTAACCCCTCATGGAGGCGCGTGATGAGCAATCGCTCGTGGCTCATGTCTGTCATCCCGTCAATGGTCTGCATGATGTTTGCCGCTGCAGCCTGTGCGCTCAC
>DASVBB010000120.1:0-5400 GCA_036376045.1 Nitrospira sp. | reverse complement strand
GGTCGGGTCATAGCCTTGGTAGGGTTGATTACCGATTCCGAACCACACTGAAAGGATCAGCATGACCAGCAGCAGGTAGAAGGTTGCGCATTGTTTCCGTCCGATCGCGTTCATCGGGCTGGTCGCTCCTCTGACTGAGGTCAGTAATTAGTGCAGTGCAAGCGGAGTGCCGAATCAGCTGTGTAAATGCAATCTCCATAACTTGAACGCCGATTCTGGGGAAAATCGCGCAGGACCTTCTGTCCGCGGACCAGACAAATTGTCTGAAAAAATGTGGGTGCATCGGTACAAGGCTGGGGAATTCCCGCATCTTAGAGGCGGCCCATGAATTGCACCGAGGTCTCACCTAGACTCACGACCTACGTCGAGGCTGCATTCGACCGCACGAGATTTTCCGAGGCATGCGGTGATGGGGCAGGTGATACGTCAAATCGGCGTCGTGATCGGGCTTACGGTCATTCTGACGTTTCCGGTGACCGTGGTATCCGGGGCGGGATCCCACAAACATGTCGAACAGAGTGCTCGAGTTGCCGACGCTGGACAGAAGGGAGCAGCAGGGACCGAGGCCACGGAGATTTCATGGCCCGGACGGCAAGAGTTGCCGCGGTGAAACACACACAAGAGTAAGGTGACATATGCCACAGCGCATCACGAGTAGCTCTCAAGAGACACATGAGGCGAGTTCCTTCGGTAGACCGGGAGAATCAGGATCGATGAATCGGTCCGAAGCCCGTCCGCTGCCGTCGGTGACGGACTGGATGAGCGAGATGGCAAGTGAATGGGTCCAACGGCGAACTTCCATCAATAACAGGAGGGTATTCATGAAGACTACAATGCTCGGATTCTTGATCATGGTTTTGTTGACGTGCTTTGTGACGACGGCTCCGGTTCTGGCTGAACCGACAGGGTCTTCGACCATTGCGGGCGGCAACACGCCGGACCCGAACAAGCAGCCGCAGGACAAGCGGACGGACCTCACCGGTGGACAGCAGGGCGTGCCCGACGAATACTCGACCACTCCGGTCCGTCAGGGCAAGCTCAAGGAAGTCACGGACAGCAAATGGCTGAATCAGCCTGTGACGAACCCTGCAGGCGAGAAGCTGGGAAAAATCACCAAGGTCTTGAAAGATGAACAGACGCAGAACATCGAGTACGTGATGTTCCAGACGGCTGACGGGCAAACGGCCCGTCCGATGCCCTGGAGCCGGTTCCAGGAAAAAGGGGACAAGATTGTCTTGAATGCGACTAAAGATGAACTGCAAACGAATGTGAACCCGAAAGAGTTCAAAGACATGTCGCCCGATCTGGCGATGTTCATGGATGATATTGAGCAGAAACGGAACGAACCGAAATCCACCAGTGGCGAAGCCAAGCCAGGCGATCCCGGAAGTCTGTCCGGTGCCGCCACGATGGGAGAGGATGAAGCAGGGATGCATCGATCCGCTCCTGCGACGCCCGCACCGAGCTTCAAGCACGAGGGAGACAAAGCCAAGAAGTAACGTCTGACTTACCGCTGACCTGCGTTCCGCCCGATCGGGGTCGTTCTCCTGATCGAGGCGGAACAAGGGTTCCATCCGAGATTGCGATCCCCATGCTTCTTCCCAATTAGTCTTCCCATCAGCATCGGTCCTCTTCCTATAATGATTGAGCGATTGAGTTGGATGGTTTGTCCGTTGGCAGCTAATGTGTCTCGTCTGGGTCCGCTCCAGTGGCGGCCAAGCGGCTTGCATGAAGGGTTTAAGCCGAGGCGATGCGGCGCGTGTCTTGCACTCTTCGGTTGTATGAGTCTTGACTGCACGATTGTCACACTTCACCAACGTATCACCTGATGGAGGGAGGACAATGAAAGGACAACGTATCATCCTCGGAGGGGCGCTCCTGCTGCTTGCTGGCTGTCAAACGATCGGGGGAGAAAGTATGCCAACCTTGACGCGCACCGGCGAGGTCAAGGACATCATCATACGGGACGTCGTCGAGCCAACTGCAGTGACGGTGAATCCCGGCGATGAAGTCCGTTGGATCAATAAGCGTCAAGGCAGTGTGAAGGTGATTTTTTTGAATCCCATAACCGAAAATTTGAATTGTCAACGAAACTTCGGGGGGCCGATGGGGTTTGGAACGAAGCGCAACGAATATTCCGCCAAACTGGGTTCCAATGAAACAGCCAGCGTCTGCTTTAGGGATCCGGGTGAAGTCAAATATGTGGTGCGTGCGGCCTCGAACGATCCGATCGGCGAGACGAATCTTGCTGGCAATATCGTGATCGGAGGGCGGGACATGGCTCGTGAATCCGGTGTGGAGCGGGAGGACCGCAGAATTTCCGATAGCGAGCAGCGGAGGGCCTCTCGTCAGGAAGACGAGCAGCCCCTGTCGCGCTAGGGGAAGTGCCTGGGCCAGGCTGGGGTTCGCGGATAGGGTGAGCTAGAGGGTTCACCAATGCCCCCAGTCCTGGCCTTGTGGTGTTATGAGCAGGACGCAAAGGATCTTCCGTCAATGTTGTTTGTGTTGTTCTGTTGTTCTAAGGAGGCGTCATGATGCAATTAGTCCGGGACTGGTATGTTGCACGTGAAGTCAATCACGACGAGGGCCTGACTGAAACGTTGATGGAGTGGTTCAGTCGCCGACCCTCCCTACGAGACGTCTCCGTGTTCGTCGCGGAAGGCGTTGTGACGCTGCGGGGTTCCGTCCCGACGAACCGGGACAGGGCGCTGGCGATCGAGTTAGCCTGGGACGCGGGAGCCGATGACATCCAGGACGACCTGAAATTGACACGCCCACTGGCTGCTTGACCGTTTCTAGTTGAACATCTCCGGCCGGCATGGACTTGGCTCGATGCCGGCCCCACTCCTAGAACATCGTGCGCCGATCTCGTGAAGGGGAGGATATGATCCATTCTCCTCCCCCGCCGGCGCGTGGTGTGTGATGTGCTGTCATGCGATTTGCTGCAGTCGCCATAGATTACGATGGAACGCTCGCCACAAATGGCACTGTCCATCCGTCGACAGTGGCCGCGCTCGAGGAGGTGGTCGCCTCCGGACGGAAATTCATTCTTGTCACCGGGCGCATGCTGCGCGAGTTGCTGCCGCTGTTTCCCCAGGCAACGCTCTGCGCCCGAATCGTCGCGGAAAACGGGGCGGTCCTGTATCATCCATCCACGAAAAATCAACGATTGCTCACCCATCCCGCTTCGGCATCGCTGATTGAAGTATTGAGGCGCAAAGGCATCCCTCTCGACATCGGTGAATCGATCATTGCCACGGTCAGGCCTCATGAAGTGCCTATTATGGAGGCCATCCGGGATCTGGGGCTCGAACATCATGTCATCTTCAACCGCGAGTCGGTCATGGTGCTCCCACCCGGCGTCAATAAGGCGACCGGCCTTGCGGCAGCCCTGGACGAGCTGCAGTTGTCCCCTCACGAAGTCGTCGGTATCGGAGACAGCGAAAACGACCATGCCTTGTTCCAAGCAAGCGAACTGGCTGTAGCGGTGGCGAGTGCGGTGCCGACATTGCGCGAAGCGGCCGATTGGATCACCTCCAACGCGAATGGAACCGGGACGACGGAAGCACTGCTTGCCTTGGTCGCCGACGACATGGCCGAACAGGCCAAGCGGATGACGAGACACCATATCGTCATCGGGTCAGGCCGGACAGAGGAGCCGTTCACGATGGCTCCGGTCGGTGAGAATCTTCTGATCGCAGGCACGTCGGGAAGCGGAAAATCCACCCTGGCACACGCAATTCTCGAGCAACTCATCGACCAAGGCTATCAAACCTGCGTCATTGATCCCGAGGGAGACTATCCCTCGATGGAAAAAATGATCGTATTCGGTAACTCACAGCGCGGTCCCACGGTGGCCGAAGTCGTCACGGCACTCGAAAATCCCAAGGCCCAGGTGATCGTCAATTTGGTGGGCCTTCCGTTGGAAGACCGTCCCGCGTTCTTCCTCGAGCTCCTGCCCAAACTACAGGAACTGCGTCTCCGCAACGGACGGCCTCACCGGATTGTGGTCGACGAAGCGCATCACCTGCTGCCAAAGACCTGGACCGGGAACGCGCCGGAGAGCAGCCGGGACCTCAAGAGCATGCTCTTCGTGACCGTTCATCCTGATCGTCTCGCTCCACAGTTGCTTGACTCAATCGAGTTGGCCGTGGCCTTGGGGCACGATCCGGCAGCGACCTTGCGCTTCATCGCCGGTCATCAATCCCGGCCTATGCACGCACCACCTCCCGACGAGTTGAAGCCGGGCGAGGCCCTATTGTGGCGGAAGCGGGAAGGGCAGGTTGTCGAGCGCCTGCTCATGGCCGCTCCACGCGTCGAGCGACAGCGACATCGACGGAAATACGCCGAAGGCGAGTTGCCTCCTGAACGTAGTTTCTATTTCCGGGGTCCCGACGGTAAGTTGAACCTGCGAGCGCAGAATCTCATCATGTTCCGCCAGATCGCGGACGGGGTGGACGATGCAACCTGGCTGCATCACCTACGGCAGGGAGACTATTCCCACTGGCTGGAAACGGCCATCAAAGATCCTTCGTTGGCTCGGATCGTTCATGAAGTGGAGGGCACGCCGGAGCTTTCCGCACGCGACAGCCGGCGACGCGTGGCCAGTGCCATCGAGGACCGATACACGCTGCCGGCCACCGGGGTGTGATGTCACATGGTGAGAACGGAGGAGGACACATGCGCACATTCTGGGGCCTGCTGATCGGAACGTTGGCAGTATGTTTCAGCGCCTGTGCGGAGGAGCACGGAAAGAGTTACTGGCTGCGTCACGCGTCTGTCCCGCTGTCACAAGCCGCAGAAATCGCCGAGACCAACGGACCGGGACGGGCGGTCGGAGCCGAATTAGGACATTCGGGGAACCGCGTCTTTTACGATGTCGAAATCATCGGGACGTCGAATCAGTCATTGCGCCTCCGTGTCGATGCCGAAAGCGGCAAGGTCGTCAAGCGGGAGGAGTGATATTCGACCGGTCGTGTCTTGCGAAGCCTTAATCCCCCAGTCAACCCGTACCAACCTGAGTCTCCCCCGCCATTGATAACACCGCATCTCACGTGCCGTGTGCCGGTACGCCGCCATCCTCGTCACTTGGCCGCGTATCGATCGGACGCTCCGCTGTAGCGGGTCTTGCGTCGCTTACACTTGAGCTCCCGCGTTCAGGCGGTCCGTCGCCGCACAGGTGGTCATCGAATAGGTGCCGGCGGGATGGGTTCCGGTTGAGGCGGCGGAACCGGTGACGGAGGAATTGGTTTCCCTGGCGGTGAGGGGAGAGGGGCAGGGGGAATGGGTCGGGGATCACCGGGAGCAGCCTCCAGTCCGTACGGGTACAGCCAGAGGAAAAGCATCAGTAAAGCTTTCCAAATCCTCGTCGTCCGTGGGGCGGAGGATATTTCTTGTCGC
>DASVBB010000118.1:0-14929 GCA_036376045.1 Nitrospira sp. | reverse complement strand
GAAGTTCGATCCTCTCCAGTACGCCACGCCTGAAGAGCTGGTCCTGTCGCCGTTGCCTTGCTGGAAGCATCTCCCTCCCGAGGAGTACAAGCGTCGCCTCCTCAAGATGCGGGATGAGATCGAGGCCGAGGCCGCCGCCGCGAGGGCAAAGACGGGTGTCCAGCCGCTGGGCCGGAAGGCGATCCTGGCTCAGCATCCGCACCATCAGCCGGAGACGATGAAGAAGTCGCCGAAGCCCCGAATCCACGCCGCGAGCCACGCCACCCGCTGGTGGTTCTACGAGATGTACTCCTGGTTCGTGGCCGCCTACCGGACGGCCGCGGCGAAACTGCGGGCGGGGGACCGGATGGTCGTCTTCCCGGCAGGGTGCTTTCCACCGGCGTTGCCGTTCGTTGGTGGGTGATCTCTCGAAGGTTTTCTCATCCTATAGCAGGGGGAGTAAGCCGACTCCTTGGAGTCGGGGGTGGAGGAGGTGTGGGTGGAGAGTTGATTTTGACTTGAAATGATGGAGTAGACGGCCGGTTTGGTGCGCAGGATTCGTCCTCATCCCGAGTTTGGGGCCTCGGGACGGGACGGAATCGAGCCGCAATGGGAGATAAGTAGAGGGTTATCTATAAGGAGCGCCAAGGCGCTCCTCGATTTACGTGACACCTACTTCCGCCTACTTCCGACCCGACCTACTCTCTCCCGCCTTCCCCCCAGGCACCTTCCCAGCCACCTACTCTGCGCCTACTCTCCTGCGTCAGCTTGCCAGATGAGAGGAGATGAAGTATGTTCGTGATTCAAATAGCGAGCATCGGACATGTCGCAGATCCGTTCTGTTTCTCCCAGTGCTGGCAGGCAAGATCTCTACGGTACATCCGAAGGAAGGGCTCTAGCCAGGGTCTTGGAGCATCACACGTCGGCGGCACTGTATCAGTTGGTCGCTTTAGTCAATCTTCCCAAGTCCCTAGCGCAACTCGTGGAGTTTCGACTAGAGATGCTCCGAGTCGATGCCGCCAAGGCGCTCTCGGAAGACGGCCGTCGCCATGCGTGCTCGCGTGTAGCACTAATCGAGATTGCCTTGGTCAAGGAGATCTCTAGGCATAGCGCCCTAGCCTCCCACATGGACCGACGGCGATTTGTGGCAAGCATTGAGACCTCTCTGGCCGTTGTTGAGGAAGGCGAGAAGATGGATCATCCGGCGCTTGCCATTCTACTATCCAGGGCCAAGTGGCTAGACACGAACGATGGGCGGACTCGTATTGAACTTCCTTCCTTTTGACCTTAGAGGGCCGAGGCGAGTTTGGCCCTCGTCCTTTAGGTCCTTCGAATGCCCATGGACGGACTTCTTCTTAGTCTTGGCTGCACCGGTGTGGATGGGCGAATGGCAATTTTAGAATACAGTCTGATCTCTGTGCACATGTCTAAGTGCGGAAAATCCAATGCAAATGTCGAGATCGTCGAGCCTGTTTGATCCTCAACGATTCTGTGAGTGGTCGATTCCTCGTCCGCCACTGCCAGACGTGATTCTCGAAACTGGCCCTAGTCGTTGGACGGGCGAGCGAGTACGAGAGGAACCAAGAGCTCTGCCGCCATATGCGGACATCGTCATCATCGGTGGAGGTCTTGCGGGTCTGATGACATTCTTCCATGTCAGGTCAGCACTGCCGAAGGCCAGTGTCTGGATTATCGACCCTCAGAAGGAACTTGGCGGAGAGTTCCGGCGACAGTCGGAACGTATTGATCAGAGGATTATGAGAAGTCCTTACTGGGATCACCTTGCGCCGGATGGCGATCTGAGCCTTATTGAATACGCGCTCCTTAATACTCAGCGACTGACCAGAAAAGAATTGCTTCAGGTACATCTAGGGCTCTCTGGCGAAAGATCCCTTGTTCCAGCCGATGTCTTCATCGCTCATGTCGATCACTTAATCCGTGTGTATCGCGCAGGTAGATCTTGGCATCGTAGTCGCGTTGAGAGAATCGAGGAGGGCCAGGATGGACTGCTTTCTTCTATCACTGAAGCAGGATGCGTGGTCCGGTCGCGATGCATTGTGGTTTGCACTGGAATTCAGCAGCGAGTCCCACAACTCACAGACTTTGGGACTCGTATCGAGCATGTGGTGGGTTCTGGGATGACCGCCTGCGCGCTGTTGATCAGTGGTCTATCGCAGGGACGCGCGATGACTTGGTCCGTGAGGCCGCCGGTTCGAGTCCGTTGCATGGATGTAACGCAACGATGGCTCCGGCCAGCGGAAGTGGAATTGTTCGCGCAAAGGCCAATAAGGCAGAAGGTGGCAGAGGTGTTCGAGGCGAGGCGCTCAAGTGTGATCCCAGAGTATGCGATGATTCTCGGGCTTGCTATCGAGGAAGGCCGTCTCCGCGTTAGCAGTAGCATGTCACGGGCGGAGACTGAGAGCGGTCAGGTCTTTAAGTCAGTTGGATACCGACCCAGAACTTCCGTCTTAAAGGGATTGGCTAGAATTACGTTCGGGTATCCTGCCCTTGGCAGGGATCTTGAGGTCAGCCCCCGAATATTTGTGCTCGGCGCTGCTGCGGCGCTATGCATTGGCCCAGCAGCCTGGAACATTGCAGGAATAAGGATGGGCATCGAACGATTATTGCCGCCGCTGGCGGCGTATCTGGGCGTGAATCTTAATCGTTATCGCATAACCGGGGTAGGCCCCGTAAATTAGTGCCCGCAAGAGATTGGGTAGGTGAGATTCCATCAATTCGTGTAGGAGCCTCATCAGGCGGCGACTCACATGCGGTCTTCGAAGGCACATCCTTCACAACCTCGCTAAGAAATCGAGATGATCGAGGCGTCGAAACGACTTCTCGGCATCCAGCAGGGCGCGCCAGATCAGCGCCGAGATGTAGGCGATATTCTTGTAATCATTCTCTACTGATGAGCCCCAACGAGCAATCGAATTGCCTCCGGATCGTTATTGACCGAACGGCCCCTAAGAGTGCTCTCCTCTTTCATAGCGGTTTTTCCTTCCGTGTCAGGGATCTCTCGATGATCTTCGCTAAACCATAAAAACAGAGTTCCTTCTGCATATTTCCACTTTTCTTGAGGAGTGTGGCAGCGCGAGATTGTGCGGACTGATTGCTTGACATCACACTGCCTAGCAGTGTAGGGTCATATTAAAGAGGCAGTTCGGCAACGGCAACATCCTTGGCTGTGGGGGGGGAATCGACTTTTAGCCATTCGAGGAGGTTCAGGTAAATGAGCAAATACACTTCAGAGGAGATCGATAACTTTACCGCCGAGGAGTTTGCCTGGGCCCTTGGAGAAGCCTGGTCGACAAGGGATGGACCGACCTTTCTCTCCCTCTTTACCCCCGATGCCTTAGTAGAGCACCCCTTGTTCTCCGGGCCCACCCCCGTGGGCACCATCCTCTTCGCTGCCTGCCAGGCGAATGTTAGCCTGACGGAACCAACGGACGTGCAGATAGGTAACGGCGGCATCTCCTTGGAGCTTTCGTTCGATGATTTCGGGGTGCAGCACAATCTGCTCTCAGAGCATGTCGGAACAGTTCGCGCGACTGCAACCATGCGTGGCCGGCGTGCGTCATTGCTCAGTGTTCATGGCTTTGGAGTTCGCGCCGCGACTGACGAGGACAGGAAGAAGTTCGCGGAGGCTTATGGTGGGCAGCTTCCCGAACCAAGACCACGCAGATACTCTTCCTCCGAGATCGATGCAATGGACATGGAGTCCTTTGCGAGAGCTCTCGGCGAGGCATGGGGTGGCAATGACGCGGAAACTTTCATTTCCTTCTTTTCTTCCGATGCTTTAATTCACCACCCCCTGTTTTCTGCGTCTTCGGGACCCTTGCCGCCGAGGACTGTCGTCGAGGTGCTGAACGGAAGCTACATCGGAACGACTGTTCTTCAGCGAGTAGTTGAAGAAGGGGGGCAGATGGTCGCTCTGTACGACGAGGTTCCTGATCCTTATCCAACGCCGTCACCGGTGATTCCAACTATGAAGGTGCGAGCGCGGATGCGAGAGCGTCGAATCGAGGAGCTCTATGTGGATGGGTACACTGTTCGGCACGCAGATCAGAGCTTCCAGCCCGTATAGTACGTGGCATGTCTTCTAAAGGGTAGTCCATCAGTGTCGCGGGACCTCGAGTAGGTTCCCTTACGCGGTCAGTCGCGGTGGTCTTCTGGTGTTCGAGTGACCTCCGTTCCGAGGCTGTACACACAGCAGTCATTGCGTGCGCTGCTTGCGACGTCGAGCGTGGGTAAAGGGATGTCTTTTCGCAAGGCGATGAGGGCATTGGGAGCCGTCTCCGAGGACTGTAGAAGCGAGACCAGTGAGGAGACGATTGACCAACTTTCTCACGAGCTTGTGGGGGCGGCTCTTCACTGCATGTGGCGAGTGCAGCGGCACTGGAAATTGCCCGAGGTGTGTAGGGGGCCCTTCGTTCAGCAACTGTAGCTGTGCGCGCGTGTCTATCGTCCCTGGGTCCGCGCGGACTGGCCAACCGTTGGCATTCACGATCCGCGGCCGATGCGAGCGATGCTGCGGAACGGGCCTCGCTTTGCACAAGGGCTACCGTGAGCGTTGGAGGCTGTGGTTCGGACTCCAAGGCAAGCCGCCTTCCAAATAGGTGCAGAAACCGTGTCTGGCCTGTGCGGAAGTTTGATGGTACTCGGATAAGAGTTTCGGTTCCTTCGAATGGCGAACTTCGTTCGTAAGGAGGATAGGATGTCTCAGAACGTCCTAGTACGACTTCACCAGACATACGTGCTCTATCGACAACTAACGTTCGATGCTCTGAATGGTCTTGAGGAATCAGAACTGAGCCGTTCTTGGCCACGCCCCGGCCTCGATACTTTCGCGAAGCACCTTGCTGAGATGGCAGCGGTAGAGGGTGTTTTCGTAGAGGCGCTGACGTCCGGTCGAGTTGACTTTTCCTCGGTGCCTGATGTCTTTGAATTCGAAAACGTCTCCAAGGATACGCTACGCAGTGCGCTAAAAGAGGCCGATACACGCCTTGAGAATGCAGTCAACGGTAGCACCGCTAAAGGTGTCTCGTGGGGCGAGGGCGAACTTCTGACCATCGAACAGCACTTCGCAAGCATTATTGCGCATGAGGTTTTTCATCAAGGTATGATGGCGATGGCGTTCTACTTCCTTCGTCTTCCCCTTCCAGAGAGCTGGGTCGTTAATTGGGCTATGCCGCAAGTGGAGCCCTCCTCTGAGGTTGTCGGATGAGGCATTCCAGCAGAGCGCAGGAGGCGTTAGGCGGCAGAGTAGCGGTACTCGGGATTGAGTGCGCCAACCCACTGCTGGTTGCATCTGGACCGCTGACCGACACCGTCCAACAGATTGGGAAGCTCCTTGCCTGGGGCGCGGGAGGGGTCGTCACGAAAACAATCTTTGCAGGTAGTGAACCAGCTATCCGGGAACAGTTCGTCCGCTACGGAGCTGGGGCCCTGAACTCCACAATGTACTCACATCGACCACTTGCCGCTTGGCTCGATGATGTCGCGGAGATGCGGCGGCGCGGATGGCCTGTTATCGTGAGCATCTTCGCCGATGATCCTCATGGCCTGGGAACTCTGGCGAGCAGGGTCGTAGCAGCCGGGGCGCAGGCCCTTGAACTCGGCATCGCCTGCCCGAACGATGGCTCGCAACAACGCAATGCTCCTCAACTTGTGGCTCGATACACCGAGTGTGTCCGCTCAGTAGTTGAGGTGCCCATCGCAGTGAAGCTCGCAGCCCACCGTGATTTCGTTGAGTGTGCGCGGGCCGCCTGTAGCGCCGGCGCAGACATGATCAGCCTCAGCGACGCCTTGCCTGCGGTGGCGATGGACTCGGAGCGTTCCGTGATGCGCTTTGGGGGGCCCGTTGGCTACTCCGGGCCGCCAATTAAGCCTCTTGTGCTCAACGCCATTCACGAGCTTCGTACAGCTGGCATCAATGTACCCCTGTTTGGTATTGGTGGTGTCGCTTCGGCATCGGATGTCATTGAGTATCTGCTGGCGGGAGCTGTCGCCGTACAGGTTCTTACGACTTTGATGCTGAATCACCCTTCAACCCTTGCTACGCTAGTACATGGCCTCGCCTCTCTACCATTCGCGTCGTCCTTTGCCAAGTAGCACTATTCACAGGAAACACGCTGATGTGGGATTTGGGTAGCCTAAATACTGAAAGCGTGCGGGCCGAAATCTCCAGTAGTACTCTTCTCTTGCCTATTGGCTCGGTTGAGCAGCACGGTCCACATCTGCCGCTAACAGTGGATTTAGAGATTGCCGCTGCCATTGCAACCGAGGTAGCCCGTCGTCTCAACGGGTTTGTCGCGCCGCCCATTGCCTATGGTGCGCGGTCAATATCGCACTCCGGTGGAGGGCGAGCATTTGCGGGCAACGTCTTTGCGAAAGCTGGGACCCTTGTCGCATATATTCGTGACATCATTCTGTCATTCATCGAGAGTGGCGCACGAAAGATCGTGATCATCAACGGCCACTACGAGAACGAATCACTGATCTTCGAGGCACTCGAAGAGGCACGCGATGTTTCGGCTGGTTTCCACGGTATGGCTGTGAGTTGGTGGAGCGTTGTCCCGGAGGCCCTAATAGGTGAACTCTTTCCAGGAGGGTTTCCAGGTTGGCATGCCGAGCACGCCGGTGTGACCGAAACATCGCTAATGCTTTATCTTAGGCCAGACGCTGTCGGTGAGGTCCGCGTGGTGAACGACCATCCTCCGGCGGCCGGGATCTATGCAACCGATCTGGCGTGCACGAATCGCGGTGTCTTGTCGACTACAGCTGGTGCCTCTGCGGCCATCGGCCGCGCCTTATTCGATGCAATCTGCGCTGCGTGTGTAGAGGCTGTGCAATGACTAACCATTCAGTCGACGAGAGGGTGCGACGGATCGTCCAGTACGCCACCAGGCACTGCGACTTCTATCGGAGGCTGTACGCCGAGGCCTGTCTGGACATTGAGCAGTTCCATGGGGTGGGTGATCTGGCGCAATTGCCAATGGTTGTGCCAGCGGACCTTATCGCCAATGATATTAGGAGCGAGGATTCCCTACCATACCGTATAACAACTAGCAGTGGCACAGTCGGTGCTGGTAAGACGTTATTCCGGACTAGTGAAGATAGCGCAACAAGCGTCGAGGTACTGCGACGGTTGCTGACGATGAGCGGGGTCGGGTATGGAGATCGTTTGCTAATCGGCCAGCCGTTCGACCTAGCCCATCTTGGCTACTTGACGCTCGACGCATGCCGGGATCTCGGTATCATGGCTATCCCAATCGGCCTGGGTGTCACGAATGAGCAGATGCTGCGTGTAATCGCTCGATACAAGCCGAACGCAATCTTCAGCTCACCCTCACGCGTCTCAACAATAATTCAGCTGAGAGACGCAGGGGCCACGCCGCGCTTCGGCTTCGATAAGGTACTACTTGCTGGGGAGCCAGCAACGCCTGAACAACTAAAGCGCATTCGCGATGCGTGGAATATCGAGCCGCACAATCTCTACGGTAGTGAGGAAACCGACGGCTTGGCAGGGTCGTGTGAGAGGCACTGTGGATTGCACTTCATGAGTGATCTATTCATCCTGGAACAGATTGATACTGATGGGAACGTGACCAATAGCGGAGTTGGTGAAGCGCTCATTACCTCACTCTACTCAAAAGGCACGCCGCTGATCCGTTATAGACTAGGGGACATTCTCGCCGCGAGGGGAGCATGTCCTTGCGGTCGGGCGTGGCCGCTGGTTGAGGTCCTCGGTCGCGCTGACGACGTGCTACACCTGTATGACGGAATTAAGCTGTACGCGTGGCAAGTTGAGAACGCACTGCGTTTAGTTGTACCTGGGTACATCCGCTCCCAACTCGTCTGCACGACGCTAAGTTTGGAGGTCGAGAGTGTCGAGGTGGTTGTGGAGGCGACAGAGAGCACCGACTTGGGTGCGGTGAATCACGCACTTTGGTCGTCCTCGCTGGACCTTAATGCCGCTCGGAGCATTGGAAGCTTGCAAGTTCAAGCAACATTCGACCGCACTCGGTTCTACACAACAGAAAGAGGTAAGGTCCCGCGCGTCGTTGATCTTCGACGTGGTTCGGGTGAAGGAGATGGTCATGCGATTCCAGTCCGTGGATGAGGTGATGACGCGACGAGAAGGGGTTGAGTTCCTGCAGTTTGAGGAACGAGATCCGTGCTATACATGGCTTTTTCCTCTACGTCTCGGACCCTTTGATATGCTGCGAGCATGGGCTCCAACATCTCTTCCCCGGTTGACGGATAACCTCACGCTCTATGTACACATCCCATACTGTCGCTTCATCTGTTCGATGTGCCCGTTTACACACGAACCATTGATGAAGAGGGATCTAACGAGCTATGTTGCCGCTTTGCTTGAGGAGATTCGCATCTATTCGCAGCATCCGTCTGCGAAGGGGCGCCGCGTAACAACACTCTACTTCGGAGGCGGGACGGCTAGTAGCCTGACTCCGGATCAAGTCGCGATGATCCTAGATGCGATTCGCTCCGGTTTCTCACTGGAGCCCTCCTGCGAAATTACGCTGGAGTGTCACCCCCGTACCGTCGATCGCAACTACCTCGCCCAGGTGCGGTCTCTCGGCGTCGGTCGAGTGTCGTTCGGCATTCAATCGTTCCAGCAGAGGAACATTGATCTACTAAAGCTCCATCAGAAGGTGGAGCAGAGTCGTGAGATTCTTGAAACCGCCATTGATCTGGGCTTTCAGACAGTGGCGATGGATCTGATGTACCGCTACCCGGATCAGAGGGTCGAGGACTTGGAGGCCGAGATTGACACGGCGCTGGCGATTGGGATTCACGGTATCAGCGTCTACTCGCTCGACCCTGTTGTACGTGGCATGAGCTCCGTTGCATCGAGGCAGGTGCCGGTCGCAATCGAAGCCGATATGTATTACTATTTGCATGATCGTCTGCATGATGCTGGCTTCGTTCATGTGGCGCAACCCGACTATGCGCGAATTAGCCACGAGAATATGCAGTTGCGCGACCTATGGGGTGCACCACAAGCAGAGAATCTTGGGTTTGGTGCGGGCGCATTCTCGGAGTCGTTCAATGGAGCGACGTGGGCGAACTTGCAGAATTCTAACGACTATATCGAAGCGGTTTCACGTGGGGAACTACCGGTGCTCATGGGGCAATCTCACTCGTGGGACGACGCGGCGGCTCGCTACCCGGCACTTGGAGTTCGCTGTCTTTCGGTTCCTCTGCAGCCGTTTGAGACCAGCTTCGGAACTTCGCTGCGAGAACTCTATCGACTAGAGCTAGAAGCGCTGGAGCGGCGAGGGTTAACCACTTTCGATGAGGAGCGACTTTGGGTGACACGCAGGGGGAAGTTCTTCATTGACAATATTTCAAAGGCATTCTTTAACCTCGCGAACAGGGGCAAACCTCAGCTGTGGGGACATGACCTGCGGACGCTAAGGGCCCCTATAGCCCGTCGATCAGAAGAAGCACTACGGGTGATGGAGAGCTACACATGGGAATGAGTGATTCATGGAAGGTGACGTACCCGCACGGCTCGATCGAGTTTATAGATGCGTTCCGCCGGACGGTCTTCGACTACGACGAGGTCGACCGCGTGCTCGATGAATTTTTCGGAAGATCCGGTACGAGCGTACGGCGGCTGTGCGAACTCGGTGCCGGAACCGGAACCCACCTCATGCGGCTTGCAGGCAAGGGGTACGAGTGTACCGGTGTTGATGCTGATGAAGAGTCGGTGGCGATCGCGCGTCTTCGTACTTTGGAGAGCGGCGCCGACCTGAGCTTCCAAGTACTTGATGTAAAATCGGCACTGCCACAGGATATTTTTGATGCCGCAATGGTTCTCTTCGTCCCGATCTCTATTTCCGACATGCATGAGCTCGCTGTACGTGCAGCCGACATCATACGTCCCGGCGGCTTCTTTGTTTCACTAATGCTTGCCGAGGATCCGGAGTATGCCGACAAGCCAACTGCCACGTATCGAGACATGGAGTTTGCGCTTCGCGGCGAGCAGCCCGTGATTCGTTTCAACTTCTATTGGAAAAAGCAACAACGGATTGACTGGGAGGCTGTCTACATGTTTGATCCAGGAGATGGCGTGAGGCTGGAGCGCAACTTAACACGCCTTGATCCATTGTCAGGCGAGTCTCACTTGGAGTTGCCTACCAATATCTATAGGTACGTTGAACGACTCGACATCTCGCGATGCAAGGCGACCCAGCGGCCGCCTATGGCGGTCGAGGTACTCGATGTCTTTCAGCGCGTTTGAGGAGGCCAGCATGTACCACGAGACAGAACTATTGTCAATTGCCGAGGAGGCTGCGAGGCTCCGAGCTCTGGATCTGAATGAGCTAAAGAACGCTCCCGTCAGGCGGGCGGCAAAGGCCGCTGCTGCGTTCGAACTCGAAGGCTGTGACACCGACGAACTGGCCGCGGTCGCTGCTGTTGAGGTGACGCGCGCACAGTCCGATAAGAGAACATTCGTCCCCATCTTTATGACAAACTATTGCGATTCTGAATGCTTGATGTGCGGAATGCGCAAAGGCAATCAGCGGCTGCGACGCAAGTTCTCGGGGAGGAAGGTAATCGAGGAACAACTGACCATTTTGCGCGATTTCGAAGGCGTTAGAGGCGTGGGCTTTCTTACGGGCGAGTATGAAGGAGGGTACGTGCGAAGGGCTAACGCGTTTATGGTGGGTTGGGCCATACGTCGTGCTCTGGACATGGGTTTTCAGCAGGTGTACTTTAATATTGGAAGCCTAGACGCAGAGGAGATCGAGGTGCTCGCGGAGTGGGTCGAGAGAGACGAGCCGGTCACAATGTGCGTCTTCCAAGAGACGTATGAGCGGTCGGTCTATCACCGTTTCATGGGCGGAGATACTCAGATTCCGAAAGCTGATTTCGACCGCCGCATCGCCTCATTTGACCAGTGGCTCTCGGCCGGATTCAGGCAGGTCAATCCGGGGGTACTTGTTGGTCTCGCTGATCCGAAGAGCGACCTCCTCTCTCTGGCTGCACACATCGAATACCTCGTCGGGCATGGTGCAGCGGTGGAAGTCTCGCTGCCACGTCTTCGCCCTGCGCTCGGAAGCTCTACCAGGAGCCGTGTTGATGACGACACCTATCTGCGCCTAATTGCCGCAGTCGCATTCGCCTTTCCTGAATGTAGAATCGTCCTCACAACGCGCGAAACCGAGGAGTTCCAGCAACGCGCTCTTCCACTGGTAGGAGTAATCAGCCCGGGTAGTCCAGACGTAGCGCCGTATTTGCGTGACTCAGCGGCAGCCAACGACGAACTCTCGTCTCAGTTCCTCATCCCGGATCTCCGGCGTCCACGAGAGATCCTCACCGCGCTCGTTCGCCAGGGCTACAGTGTGACCAACTTCGCTCCCTTGGGGCCTATACCATGAAGATTCCGCAATTCGGTGCGAGCGCGTGTCGCTTCTCGCCAGCTAAGCGGCGACAAGGAGGGACCCGCAGCTAAAAGGATCACACTGGCTGCCGCTAGATCTATTTTGGATAATTCCCGCAATAGCCATCCGATCGCCTTTTCGATGAAGAAGTCTCGCTCCGGTGCGAGCGTGGACACCGTAGGCTCGATGTGAGTGGTACTAATGACTCCACGCCGGATTGCTGGAATGTGAGATACAAGCGATGCACGACGTACCCACTTAGAACTTGCGCTGCGCCAGGACGCGATTTCTGCAAATGTACTGTTGTCGATTAGAGCTAGTGGTCCAACGATGCGGATGCAGATTTCATCTGTGTGGTCCCACGTTGCGCAAGTATCGAGCCACTTGCGAAAGACGCCATGCACGTCTTTTGAGGTGTACGCTTTAAGAAGCCTCTGGGCAAGGGAGATGGCTAGCCACTTCTCATCGTGAAGGTTTGACTGCCATAGGGCCTCGCAGATTGTCCTCACCATCCGATTGTCATTCTGCCACTGGGTGCCGAGTTCTCGTGCGAGAGCATCCACAGCTGGGCGACGTGCGCCGAGGCAATCAAATGGGGTCTTGAAGTAGGACTTCGCCTTGCGGGCGCGCTCAGGGTGGGCCAAACGTTGGAGATCCGCACGGCACGCTTCGATTCCATTGTGGCTCATGACTAAACAGTATACTATTCGTCAAGGGATCCACGATGACGACGTCGAAACGGTGTAGCGGTAGTCGTCCGGGCCCCTTCTCAACGACGCTGATTCCTACTCGTACCGCAGCGCCTCGATAGGGTCCAGCCGCGAAGCTTTTCTTGCGGGCTAGAATCCGAAGAAGATGCCCGCTCAGTGGGCGGGAGGTCCGAACCACCCCCCCACCGTCCACCCAATCAAAGCCACCGAAAGCAAACTCACCACCCCCGCAATCCCCCACGCCACCCAGTTGTGAACCCTCCCGTTCACATGCTCGCCCATGATCTCCGGGTCGTTCACCAACTTCAGGATTGCGAACAGCTCCACCGGTAGCAGCAACCCATTGAGCACATACACGCCCACCAACACCTCGATCAGCGGCAGGCCGGGGATCAATGCAATGACCGCTCCCACCAGGATCAGGCCGGTGAAGGTGCCCATGAAGATGGGGGCTTCGGACCAGGTCCTTGATACCCCCCTTTCGAAGCCCAGGGCCTCGCTCAGCATGTAGGTGGTGGCCAGGGGGAGGACTCCGGCGGCCAGGAGGGAGGCTCCTAGAAGTCCCAAGGCGAAGAGGAGCCTGGCGTAGGGGCCGGCTACGGGCTCCAGGGCTCTCGCGGCGTCGGCGGCGGTTTCGATCTCGATGCCTTGCGGGTGCAGGGTGGCCGCCGTGGCGATGATGATGAAGACGGCCACGATCCCCGCCGCCAGGGTTCCGGCGATGACGTCGAATCGGGTGTAGCGGTAGTCGTCCGGGGTGACCCCCTTCTCCACGACGGAGGACTGGACGTAGAGCTGCATGTAGGGCGAGATCGTGGTGCCGATCAGGGCGATCAGGAGATGGAAGTAGCCGCGGTCGAAGTGGAGGTCGGGCTGGACGGTCGCGGTGAGGACAGTCCCCCAGTCCGGCTTCGCCAGGAAGGCGGCTCCGATGTAGGCCAGGAAGGCCAGGGTGAGGATCAGGAAGATCCTCTCCACCCAGCCGTAGGTGCCCCGCGTCACCAGCAGCCAGACGAAGACCGCCGCCACCGGCACGGCGATGTAGCGGCTGACGCCGAAGAGCTCCGCCGCCGCCGCGATGCCGATGAACTCCGAGACGATGATCCCCGTGTTCGCCACCAGCAGGGTCAGCAGGATCAGGGCGGTCTGGCGCAGGGAGAAGGTCTCGCGGACGAGGTCCGAGAAGCCCTTGCCGGTGACGGCTCCCATGCGGGCGCTCATCTCCTGGACCACGCCCACGGCCAGGGTCACCAGCACCATGGCCCAGAGCAGGCCGTAGCCGTAGGAGGCCCCCGCCGAGGCGTAGGTGGCGATGCCGCCGGCGTCGTTGCCGGCGCTCGCCGCCAGCAGACCCGGACCCAGGGCCGTCAGGTAGGGCCAGATCCTGCGCCGCATCAAGTTCCGCATCTCAGGCGAAGGTCCGGGCGCCGCGGCGCTGCCAGACTTCGGGCAGCAGCACGGCCAGGGCGTCGTCCACGGTCAGGATGCCGAGCAGGCGCTGGCCCGCGTCCAGCACCGGCACGGCGAGGAGGTTGTACTCGGCCAGCACCTGGGCGGCGCGCTCGGCGCGGTCGTCGGGTCCGACCGTCGGAAGGTCTTCGTCCATGACGTCGGCGATGGCGGTCGCCGGATGGGCCAGGATGAGGTTGCGCAGGCGCACCAGGCCGAGGAGGAGGTCGCGGTCGTGCGCGTCCACGACGTAGACGGCCAGCAGGGGATCGGGGACGTCCTCGCGCTCGCGGATCTCGTCCAGGGCCTGCCCGACGGTCCAGTCGGCGGGGACGCGGACGAGGTCGCGGGTCATGATGCGGCCGACGCTGTCCTCGTCGTAATGGAGGTGGACCTGGACGTCGGCGGCTTCCTCGGGCTCCATGCGGGCGAGGATCTGCTCGGCCACCTCTTCGTCGAGGTCTTCGAGGGCGTCGGCGGCGGCGCCCGGGGTCATCTCTTCCAGGATGTCCGCGGCGCGCTCCTGGTCCATGCCTTCGAGGATCTCGGCCACACGCTCGTCGCTGACCTCTTCCAGGGTCTCGGCGGCGGTCTCCTCGTCGAGGGCGGTGACGATCTCGACGCTTTCGCGGTAGGAGAGGGCGTCGACGATGCGGGCGAGGTCCACGGCGTTGAGCTCGGCCAGGCGGTCGTAGGAGACCTTGAGCTGCACGGGCGCGGCGCTGGCCAGGTACTGGACGTCGGTCCAGTCGATGATCTGGCGGCCCACGATGCGGCCGGCGAGCGCGCGCGGGCCGAGGCGGCGCAGCAGGGCCTGGGGGCTGATGTCCACGGCGATGACGCGGTAGACGCCTTCGATCGGCGCGAGCTGGACGTCGTTGACGCGGACGATCCTGCGGCCTTCGATGTCGATGAGCTGGTGGTCCAGCACGTCGCGGCGCAGCAGCACCTCGCCGGAGCGGCGGGTGAAGGTCTGAAGGTCGACGGTGGAGGAGGAGAGCCGGGCCGCGCCGTTGAGCGACTGGAGATGGGTGGCGGGGACGAAGAAGCGCCGCCGGCCGTCCTTGACCACCAGGCCGGCGATGGGCGGATAGCGGTCCTCGCCGATGCGGACGATCAGGTCGTCGATCTTGCCGATCAGCTCGCCGGTCTTGCCCTCGACGGGCCGGTCCACGATGGATGTGAGGAAAAGCATGGCCGGCCCCTCCCGAGCGGGAAAACTGTCTCCGCCTGGGGGCTATCCTAATCTCTTGCCAAGCCGGGCGATATGCCCTTCGAGGCCTCACCCCCTGGCCCCCTCTCCCGACCCCTCCCTCCCACCCACACCGGGAGAGGGGGAAGGGTTAGTCAGGATTGATCTGGTCCCCGGGCTCC
>DASVBB010000107.1:0-9686 GCA_036376045.1 Nitrospira sp. | reverse complement strand
TGAGCCGCCTGCGTGTCGGCCACCCCCCTGACCCCTCTGGCGCTCACGCTGCCCTTGGTCTTCACTGCCGAAGCCACGCGAACATCCACTTTCAGTAGAGATGAGGGATTATCCAGTGTAAGAAGCTCCGAGGCATTTGCTGATCGCGAGAGGACTGTGGCCACCCCGGCTCCCCAGGATTCGTTCAACCCGAACGAACCGACGACCTCCAGTCCATCGGCAGCGAGGAGGCGCAGTGTCTCTCCTTCTATATCCACGGCAAATCTCGCCGGCTGTTCGGGCCCCACGAGTTCGACATCCTTGATATTGGTCCGAAGCGTCTCTTCGATCACCGCGCGGCGGTTCGCCGGCACATCCAGAATGCGAATAGGAATTCGTTGACCGCTCGGTGCCGGAAGCAATGCGATGGCCCGTGCACCTGAAGGAATCTTGGCGGCGGACGATTGGACTTTGGCCACGGCGTCCTTCCCGCTGAGTTGGATGACCGTCGCGACACCAAGGGCCCGCCCCGGCACAAAGCGGGTTTCACCGGCCGGATACAGAGACCACGTGGAACCGGGGGCTGCACCCAAGAGTGTGCCGTTGATGAGCGTGACGGCTCCATTTGATCCGGTTTGGACCTCGAGCCACGGGAGCCGGGCAGCGGGTTGGCCGACCGATGGGTTTCCCCCGGGAGACGTGCCCAACAGGGCGGCTTCGATCAAATTGGGTGGTGCTTCCAATTGGGGCTCGGGCATGGAACTGCGACCGAAGTGAGCCTGGATGCGCTTCAACTCCCGTTCGACGCCTGAAAAGACTTCTCGAGGAGAGGCGCCCGCGGGAGCCTGGCTCAAGCTTTTTGACAGCGAGTAGGTAAAAAAGCCGTGATAGCGGCCGTCGATCGGACCGTCGAGTGCTTCCTGATGGGAGGCAGCGCCGGTCATGACCACATACCGTGAGGTCACGACCGGGACGACCGCCCTGGTCTTCGGCTTGGCATCTTCCGCCTTCCGATAGATGTCGATGCGCGTGTCTCGCGGGATCGAGCGGGTACGAATATCAAGCGACCGTGTCGCCGTGCCTGAATGACAGGAGTCCAGGACGATCATGGCCGTCTTCGCACGCATACGGGCGAAGATCGCGTCCAGTTCATCGTCCGTGATGTCACGGATCTCGCCGGAACGACCGTCTTGCGGCACGAGCGTTTCATCCAGATGATCATCCGGTTCATCGCCGTTTAGATCTTCTACCTGCGACCCGTGACCCGAATAATGCACGTACACGGTGTCATTCGGTCCGGCGTCTTTTACGAGCTGCTCGAGAGCGCCCAGCATACCGGCTCTCGTGGCAGCTTCGTCCGTGACCGTCGTGATCATCTTGTCGGAAAACCCCCAGCGCGTGATGAGAATCTGCCGCATTGTTTCGATGTCGTTGAGCGAACCCTGTAACTTCGGGACGCTCTTGTATTTGTTGATGCCGATGAGGAGGGCTCGTTTGACGCCGGAGGTGTCTTGGGACTCCACCGCATGCGACACGAGTGCCAACGGAATAGAGCAGGCCAGGAGTGCTGTTGCGAACCTGAGACCAGACCGGTGAAGGACATTCATGGGCGCCGCCTCTTTTCTGACCCTGCCGTCGATGTTCGTAGGTCGCGGTTGGATGTCTTTCGGTTCATGGGCGGACCAGTTCGGCTGAGCGGACGACATCCCGTCGGTCACGGAGCTGGACCAGGGGAGCCGAGGCAGAAGGATCGCCGCTGGTCACCTCGATCGTAAATGTCCCCTCGGCGTTCGGACCGTCCACGACCCGGGCAGGCAGGCCTTGGAGCAATGAGCGGATCTGCTCTTCGGTGGCCGAGGGCTGGAAGAGAACCTTGATCGTTGCCGTCTGCCTCCTCAGAGACCGCGTCGAAACCTCTCCCCGTTCCCCAGGAGGCAGAGCGACCCACACCAACAGCCCCATTTGGAAGACCAGCAGGATGGCGGCCAGCGTGGGGACCCACTGAGGCATGAGGAGCGACCGGAACCATCGGTCGAGTCCGGATGTCCAGGACCTGTCGTGAGCGCGCAGGCTCCGGCGGCCGCTGTCCTCCGCGACCTGTGCCATGACCGAGCGGGCCAACCGTGCGGAAGGTTCGGCCTCTGCGTCATACATTGTTTTCAGCGACCGGCGGATGTCCGTCAGTTCGTCCAGCTCACGACGGCAGTCGGGGCACGATTCGAGATGTCGTGCGACCCGTTGTCGATCGTCCTGTCGGAGGCTGCCGTTGACGTACCAGGGGAGCAGCTCGACTTCCGGATGCACGCCCGCCGGTAAGGTTTCAGGATCGCTCATCGGATCGACTCCGTCTGCCCAAGGTGTGCCAGCTGCTCCTTGAGGCGCTGCTTGGCATAAAACACACGGGTCTTCACGGTATTGGTCGGAATGCCGAGCAAAGCCGAAATCTCCTCATAGGGTTGCTCTTCGTAAAACACCAAGCGCAGGATCTCTTGGTGCTCCCGCGTGAGCGCTGCCATCGCTCGTTGGGTGAGTGTTGCCAATTGATTGCGCAGAACCGCTTCATCCGGACGCTCATGCGGATGAGGAAGCTCGGCGGCTCCGTCCAATTCGACCTCTCGCTGACGTCGGCCAGAGCGCCTCAAGGCATCCAGTGCCTTGTGTCTGGCGATCCCGAACATCCACGTCGAGACGCGTGACGTGTAGGCAAAGGTGCCGGCACCCCGCCAGACGGCCAGCATCGTGTCGCCTACGATCTCTTCGGCCAACGACCCGTCGGCAACGAGCGTCCGCACGTATTGAAAGACCCGCTTTTCGTAGGAATGGTAGAGGCGCTCAAATGCCGACCGATCACCATGGGCCACCGCCGCAAGAAGATCATGGTCCGATCTGTCTTTGACGTGGGTCGCGTCCATCGGGGCCTGAGTTCACGACGAATCGAGCGCCTTTGAGCGGCTTGCTGTAACACATTTTGGAGAGCCCCTCAATAGACGAGGTTGATTGACCGGCCGCGGCGCGCGTTCTACAATGCGCTGTCGCTGAACCTTTTACTGTCTTCTCCCGACGTACGGGACAGTACGAGAGGGCGAGATCATGATCACCCAAGGATCACAGCGGGGGGGTAGGGCGCTCAACGGGCAACCGCTTCTCCTAGTCCTGCTCGGTCCTCTAGTTCTCAGCTCCTGTGCGGCGGCACCCTTCCTGATACCGATCGCGTTCGAATTTGCGAGAAATCTGTTTCAGACGGGACTCCAAAACTACGGATCCAAACATCGAGACAATTTAAGTAATTTGGTCAACCGGCTCTCGAGCCCGTACATGCAAGGTCTTCCTCCTATGCAGATGGGTGGACCGGGCATGGCTGGTTTCGGTGGACCTGGGAGCGTCCCAGGCCAGCCAGGTTATCCGGGACAGCCGGGTTTTCCGCCATCGGCGGTTCCAGGACAACCGGGAGCGTTCGACCCGAACAATCCCTCCGGAACGATTCCGCAAAGTAATCCTGCTGCGACGGCGTATCCGGGCGCGGCCGCCTATCCTGGCAGCACACCAAATCCCTATGGCACACAGCAAGGGTATCCTTCGCAACCGGGAGCGAACCCCTACGACCCGAACAATCCCTACGGGGCTGCACCAACAAACCCTTATGGCCAATCAACGAATCCGTATGGTCAGTCCTCCAATCCCTATGGCCAGCCGTCGAATCCCTATGGACAATCTTCCAATCCCTACGGCCAACCCGTAAATCCGTACGGCACGACATCCCCTTCTCCATCGCAGAATCCCTATGGGACGGCGACGACGCCTCAGGGTACTTACGGCTCCACGGCCTACGGGCAGGCGAATCCCTATGGGCAGGCGAATCCCTACGGGCAGGCGAATCCCTACGGGCAGGCGAATCCCTACGGGCAGGCGAATCCCTACGGGCAGGCGAATCCCTATGGGCAGACAAATCCATATGGCCAAACGAACCCTTACGGCGCGCCGAACCAGAGCGGGACGAATCAATATGGCACAACGAATCAACCCGGGACGAACCCCTACGGGACCACAACGAATGATCCCAATAATCCTTATGCCAGCGGACAGACCCAGGCCGCTTATGGACAGTCTTACGGGCAGGCACAAAGCGGGTATGGCACGACCTCTCAATATGGGATGCAGAATCAGCAACAGCCATACGGTGGCTACGGGTCGACCGCGCAACCTTACGGGACGCAGCAACCCTATGGAGCGGCAGGATATGGAACACAGCAGCCGTATGGTGCGGGAGGCGTGTATCCTCGGGGGCTTGGCGGTGAGCCCGTGGCGATCGATGTCGCGCTCGTGCGCCAGAAGCAGACCCCTAAAGGGAAAGAAGTCGTCCTCATGAACGACGGTGAGGCGCTGAAGGACGGCGGGGCGAATCCGGAAGCCGGCGACCGGTTCAAGATCGTCGTTCGGCTGAACTGCGACTGTTACGTCTATATCATGTCGATTGACGGGTCCGGTTGGGCGGAAGCGGTGTTTCCGAAGAAGGAGGGCAAGACGGTCAATCCACTCAAAAAGGATCAGGAATACGCGTTTCCTGAAGGCCCTCACTGGTTTACGTTGGATCAGATCAAGGGGATCGAATCATTCTTCGTCGTGGGGGCCGCAAATCAGCGAAGCGACCTCGAGGAAACCTTCGCCCAGATCGGTGCCGAAAAGCGCCCGGAAACCAAGATCGTTGCACATGTCGAGGAGGCACCGGTGATTCCGAGGGGTGTGGCGTCAGTGACAACGCGCGGCATTCTCACGGTGAAAGATGAGACCGGCACGTCGATCCAAGTCACGCCGCTGTCCTATGCGGCGGACCAAGCGGGACAGGATGTCACAGTGACACGCTGGTTCAAACATGAGTAGAGGGATCGCGATGAGGCGAACACGGTTCCTGCTTGTGGCCGGAATCAGCGCCGGCCTTTTGCTGGTTCATGTCGCTGCATTTGCGCAGGTGTTTCCGCCGCGGCAACCGCAACCCGCTCCCGTTCCAGCGCCCACTCCGCCGGCACAGACGCCGAGTCCTGCCGCATTACCACAGGCGCCGATCAGCCAGCCGGGAACGTTGACGAAGAGCATTCCTCTCGTCGCCATCCTCGGCGATCCTACCAAGTCCTTCATCCAGCTCGGGAATATGCGAAGTCCATTCGACTCGAATTTTGCGCTCGGCCGTGGACTCATGGGGCGCATCATGCTGGAAAAATATACGTACGAAGCCGGCAATGGACAAAAGGCCTTTGTGCATGTGACCGGGATGTCAAACCCGCCGATCGTGACCGTGGAAGGGCCTGAGGTTCGCTATCAATTTTTGTTTCCGACCATTCAATTTAAAACCTATTACAAGGATTATTCCGGCGAAGGCGATTCGGCCCTGGGCGATCTTGTGGCTGAAAAAGTGCTGGTCGATGTGTTCCTCTCTCCGACGATCGATCAACGGCGTTATCCCACCTATCATTCTGTCCGCATCGCCATCAGCGGCGGTGTGAAAGAAGCGGATAAATGCACCTATTTCTTCGACATTATTTTCCCGGTCAACATCTGCAAAGTCGTGAATGAGTACTTTCGTCAGGTCCAGCCCGCCCTGGAAAACGGCATCCGGGAGATTCTCCTCCAGCCCCAGACGCGGACGCAGTTCGAGCAGCAGGTGGCTCAATTTATCCGCGGAGATCTGCTCACCAGCGCCGGCATCAATCCGATGAGCCCAGCCCAGATCGAGATTCTCCAAGCGGAATTCCGCGGCGCCGACTACCTCGTTGGTTACCGGCCACGTTAGCGCTATTCTTGCCTCTCTGGCTTCCCTGAACAGTTGGGTCCTTTCTGTTATCCCGCCGTGCCGGGCTGTGCCTCCCTTGTGTTGTCAACTGAATCGCCCTCTCCTGAACCATCAGCCATAGTGGCCGACACACCCTATGTAATGGGAAAGCCCTATGCTATACTCCGCCCCCTCACTCGTCCTGTGCCATGCACCGTCGGAAAAGGCAGGCACATGATCCCGACCCTCCGGTGCGTCGCCGTCCTGCTCCTCTTCTGGTTTCTTGTCTCGTTCTCCGCCGGATGCGGCTGGTACTACGTGTTCTCTAGCCCGCCGGTGCCAGAGTATCGGCAGCCCTCCGACGAAGACATCCAGCACATGACCAGTCGCATGATGGGCAAGGCGCCGAAGCGCGAGGCGCCGGTGACCACCGACGGGGTGCAGGTGGTGTTTCAGACAGGACATGCCGGTATGATCCGAATCCTCGCGGTGAGTCCCAACGGCCGATACATCGCTTCCTCCGGTGGCGACGCGACTGTGAAGATCTGGGACGTGGCCAGCGGCCAGGAGATCCGCACGTTGACAGGCTATGGCATGCTGGGCGCGGATGCACTCGCGTTCAGCCCCGATAGCAGCCGAGTCATTACCTCCGAGATGAGCAGCGGGCTGAAAGTCATTGACGTGGCCACCGGCCGCGAAGTGCTGACAGTCGGCTCACTCATGGGTGGCGGTGGCGTCATAAGCGCCGACGGGCGGGTTGCTGTTGCCCATGACAACAGCGACACACAAACGGGGACCAATCGTGTCTTGAATCTCAACCGACCTCTGGCCGTGATCCAACTCACCAGCGGTCAGACCATCTGGACGATTCCCGACTCGGTATCTCAAACTCCGCTCGCGCTCAGTCCCGACGGCAAATTTCTTCTCACGAGCAGAATCGACACCAGCGTTCCGACATCCATCGGGTCGACTATCGGATCGATGTTCGGGTTCGCGGAGCCCGACCTTCCGACGATGCAGCAAGATATGCTGCTCTGGGATCTTCCTGCCAAAAAGCTACGCAGGAGTTGGCCGGTCAAGAACATGGCCGATGCCGCGCCGGGTGGAAAGATCAGCCCGGATGGACGGTGGTTTCTGCGCGAGGACATGTCGACACGCAACCTTATCGTGACGGACCTCGAAACGGGGACGCCAGCTCAGGCTATTGCGACCGGAGCGACAGCGACGAGCGGCATGACGAACAGTCTCGGATTCAGCCCGGACGGGCGTCTTGCGGCTGTGGCTACCAGTGATGGAACCACGAAATTCATCGAAATCCCCAGCGGCAAAGTGCAGAACACGCTTCGATCCACGGCCGTGGGTTTCAGTGCTGATGGGAAGCAGCTCGTCCTGGCGTCGGAAGGAGGAGGGGCGCCATTTCTGCGCGATATCGCGAGTGGAACGGAAACCCGTCTGAGTGGTGGGGTGAGCGGCATAACGGACCTTGCGGCGTCTCAGCAAGGCCGCATCGTCCTGGCGGCGATGGAAGGCGGAAGCGCCAAGCTCTGGGATACCGCGACCGGCCAGGTGCTTCGGTCATTCGAATGCCCTGTCGGAGTCGGAGCCACGTCGGTAGGCGTCTCTACCTCTTCGCAGCTGCTGGCAACGGCTTGCGCAGATGGCTCTGCCTGGCTCTGGGATGCGAATACCGGCCGCCAGGTGGTCAGGCTGACGGCACCGCTCGGAGTCGGCGAATGGTCTCCGACGACTGTGCGAGTGACGCAGGATGGAAGGACCGCTGTGGTCACCATGCGAGAGACCCTCGCAGTGTTTGAGCTGCCAGCCGGCCGGGAGGTCCGACGAATCGCCATTCCACGCGGCCAGCTCCCCCGGTCAATGCAGATGCTCGGAAACCCTGACGCCGGGACCGAAGGGCTGCCTTCTGAATACCAGGCCATGATGAAAGATCGGATGCCTGAGCAGCCAAAGATGGATCCTGCCATGATCCAGAAAATGCAAGAAGCCGCTCATTGGATCCGCGCGATCGCCCTGCATCCCAACGGGCAGATCGCCGCTGTGGGGCGATCATACGAGATCGCTCTCTGGGACCTGCGCAATGGATCATTGATCCGCCGGTTTCAGAACAAAGACACAGCTCGACAGGAAGCCCTGGCGTTACGGCAACGGCAGCAGGCGGAGCAGAGGCGGTACTTGGAAGAAGCGAGCAGCCTGAAATCGTTATTGCCCTTCGGACTCGGGGCCCCATCGCGTCCTCCGGGCTTGGAGTCTGGTGGCACGGTCATGCTGGATGATGCTTCTGATCTGACGGATGTGATGGAAGAGGCGAGCGGAGAAAACCATGGAGGAGGCAGTCTCGCATTCAGCCCTGACGGACGGTTTGTTCTCAGTGATGGTGTGAAGGGAAAGGAGCTCTGGGACATCGGGACCGGTCGAAAAGTCCGGCCGCCGAAGTCAGCACGGTCATCCGGATTCGATCCCATGCGGATGATGGCAGATATGGAAATCAACATGGGCGGTATGGGAGCGGCTTTTAGCCCGGACGGACGCTTGGCCGCACGCGGACACGGCGAGGTCATCAAGATCTGGGAGGTGTCGAGCGGACAAGAACGGGGTGAATTGGTCGGCCATACGGCAGCCGTGAAATCGATTCAGTTTTCAGCCGATGGCCGATCGCTGTTCAGCGGTGCAGGGGACGGCTCGATGCGCCTCTGGAATGTTCAGACAGGCAAAGAGCAGGCCGCTTTCATCGCGCTAGGTCATGAAGATTTCGTCACCGTCCTGCCAGATCAGTACTATCGGGCGTCGAAGAGTCGCATTAAAGGTGTCTCGTTCCGGGTGAAGGACCGACTCTATCCCTTCGAACAGTTCGATCTGCGCTTTAACCGGCCGGACATCGTCTTGGCGCGGCTGGGAATGGTGTCGCCTGATGTCGTGCAGAGCTATCGGCTGGCGTATGTCCGGCGGCTCAATAAGATGGGAATGACCGAAGAGATGTTGGGACGAGAATTTCATCTTCCTGAGCTGGAGTTGCTCACGACGGGTGTGCCGGTGTCGGTTGCAAACTCAACGTTGAATCTTCGCGTGAGGGCGACGGACGATACGTACAACCTGGATCGCCTGAACGTCTTCGTCAACGACGTCCCCGTATACGGCACTGCCGGAGTGCCGTTGCCCAACAAACACCTTCAATCGTTTGAGCAAGAGCTCACGATCCCGCTGGCCAAGGGACGGAACAAAATTCAAGTCTCCGTGCTGAATCAGCAGGGCGTCGAATCCCTCAAGCAGACCGTCTATATCGCGTCGACCGCCCAGCTGGCGCCACCGGAGGTCTATGTCGTCGGTATCGGGGTCAGTGAATACAAGGACAAGGCTTACAACCTCCGGTACGCGGCAAAGGATGCCAATGATCTCCTGAGCGCATACAAGGCGATCGAGCAGCGGCAAGGAGGCGCCAGTCCGGTTCACATATTGAGCCTGACGGACGAGAAGGCGACCAAAGCCGGGATCTTGAACGCAAAGCAGTGGCTGGCCCGGTCGAAACCGAACGATCTGGTCGTCGTCTTTGCCGCCGGACACGGCATGACCGACGAGAAATTCGATTACTACTTCGGCACGCACGACATCGATCCGAAATCTCCAGCAGCCAAGGGCCTGCCCTATGAGGAATTTGAAAACCTCCTCGATGGCATTCCGGCCTTGCAAAAAGTCCTGCTGCTCGACACGTGTTTCTCGGGAGAAATCGAAAAAGATCAGTCCGTCGTCGTCGCGCAAACCGAGGCCGCCGGCCAAGGAGCCGTAAAAATGCGCGCCTTTAAAGCCGCCCGTGGCGTCTCCGTCGTGGCCGACAATCCAGGAGCGGTAGCAAGTGCGTCCGGTGGGGCGCGCTTATCGAACGACATGTTGCGGTTTCAACAGGACTGGTTCGCCGACCTTCGCCGCGGGA
>DASVBB010000085.1:0-2722 GCA_036376045.1 Nitrospira sp. | reverse complement strand
CCGAAATCAGCCTCGAAAAAGCCCGCCTCCGCAGGAAGATTGCGGAGCGCGCCCGCAAGTCCTAAATCCGCTCTCTTCTTCTGATCTCCTGTTTGACGGTCACGTGGCCGGTCGGTATTCTCATTGCTCCACCTGCGCATGGAGGCCGATCCGGTGTTGGCGTGTTATCTCTGCCTCTTCTCGGTCGGCCTGCTTCCTCCGGTGTACCCAACGCCGGCATCCGGCCACCTCATTGCCACACGAACGTTGAGCGGCGACGAATTGGTTCGAATCGGCGAAATCCACGATGTGCAAAACCACTACCCTGAGGCGCTGACCTACTATGAGCAGGCCCTCGACACATTTCGCCAGCAGAAGCAACCGAAGGGCGAGGCCATCGTCCTGACCAAAATCGGATCAATTTTCGAGCGGCAGGGCCGTCGGCCAGAGGCAGCGGCCCGGCTTCGCCAGGCCTTGGCGCTCTTCTCCAAGTCTCCCGATAGCCCAGTCTATGCGGATGCGCTGTATGCGTCTGGAAGAGTCTCACTGTGGGTGGGTTCGCGGGAGGAGGCGGCAACCCTGTTCGAACGGGCAAAGGAGCGTTACCGGCGTTCCCATAATATTCAGGCCCTCGGATCCGTGACGCTCCAAGCGGGTCTTCTCAAGGTGAGCGACGCGTCATCCGACGAGGGGCTTCAAGACATCGAGCAGGTACTCAAAGAAGCCCGCGCACGGCGCGACCACGAACAAACGCTTGCGGCATTGGTGGCGCTGGGCGATGCCAATCTCATCCTGGACCGGACTCAGGCCGCAGACACCCAGTATGAACAATCGCTTGCGTTGCTCGAGCAGCGGCCTCAGGCGGCCGTCGAAGCAGGGCTGCGCCATCGTCTGGCTGCGCTCAGCAGTGTGCCAGGAAGGGAGGAGCGAGGAATCGAGTTCGCCAAACGTGCAGTAACGCTCTACCAGTCTCTTCGCGATCTCTCGGGAGAGGCGTCGGCATGGGCGGTATTGGCGTCGCTCCATGAGGCCCTTGGCCATGGTACAGAGGCCGAGGAGGCCTCTCGCAGATCCCTCGCGATCTACCGGCAGCAAGCGGTGATCGTCCACGCCATCCGACCTTCTTCTTCACTGCCGACTATCGCTCCAAAGGAATCTCGATGACCAATCCGCCCATGACGTCGTGCATGACGAAGTCCTTTTTCTGGCTATTGGGATGACTATTATGACACGCCACACAGGTTTGACTGACCGCGCGATCGGCATAGATGGCTTGAAAGTATGACCGCTCCCCGCGCTTCACGGTGCCGGTCACGGACCGTTCCGGGTGCTCTCTCAGTAACTGTAACCCCTGCCTCTCTGATGGACTGTCCGGTGCATTCGTCGGATTGATCGGCCAGAGGCTGATCAGACGATAACGAATCTTAGACCCCGTCGTCGCAGCCAACTCGCTCGACTCGATGAGGAACTGAGCCGGAAGCGGCAACACGTCTTTCTTCGCCCGCCAGTTCTCGGCCGCTTTCGTACCGCCACCTTTTTCGAGACGTTCGACGACGTGGATCGTATAAAAGGTTCGGTCGGCCTCAATCACGGAGTGCAAATAATCGGCGACAGTTTCCGGCGGTATGCCGAGCGAATCCGTCGCTTCAACGTTGGGCCCGGTGAGGAGGAAGCCGGCAGCGAATATCGCGATTCCGACCGAGAAGATCCTGGTCATTGGAATCTCCTTTCGTCAGGACGGGCATACCTCTCCAGCATAGCTCTCCGTCTCCCGGGAGGCAATTAGGGCCGGCCCGATTGCATTTCCCCAAGGCTCTTTAGTAGCGTGTGCCGCACATGATTACGGAATTCCTCGTCACGTCTGGAGAGCAACCCAAGCGGCTCGATGTGTTTCTCGTCAACCGGGAGCGGGACATGTCCCGCTCCCGGTTGCAACGGCTCATTGAACTGGGACGCATCCGAATTAATGACCAAGTCGTCCGGCCCAGCCAGAAAATCAAACCCGGCGACAAGATCACGATGGATGTGCCGAAGGCCGAACCCCTTGCACTCCAAGGCGAGGCAATTCCACTGGAAGTCCTCTACGAGGACGATCAGCTTCTGGTGCTCAACAAACCGCCGGGTATCGTGGTTCATCCTGCCCCTGGAAATTGGACCGGAACGCTGGTCAACGCGCTCCTCCATTATTTCCAGATCTCCGGCGGGACGGTTTCGAGCATCGGAGGCAAAGAACGGCCGGGACTCGTCCACCGCCTGGATAAGGACACATCAGGGGTGATGGTCATTGCCAAGACCGATCAGGCGCACCGCCACCTCTCTGCACAATTCAAACTGCATACGATCACCCGCGTCTACGAAGCACTCGTCTGGCAGGTGCCCAAGCGAGGACACGGGACAATTGAATTGGCCATCGGGCGTGATGCCAAGGAACGCAAGAAGTTCTCCGCCCGCACGTCACGGCCGAAAGACGCCATCACCGAATACGCCGTCAACCGCCGCTTCGGCAAGGCTGCGGCGCATCTCCTCTTGTACCCAAGAACGGGACGCACCCATCAACTCCGCGTCCATTTGGCCTCGCTCGGTCATCCGATCCTTGGCGATCCCACCTATGGTGGAAGAAAAGTTTGCAGCGTCGATGGAGTGGAGGTGCCTCGCGTCATGCTACATGCGCGCACCCTGGGATTCAGCCACCCGGTGACCGGAGAGATGTGCGAGTATGAACGACCCTGCCCGTCGGACATGG
>DASVBB010000097.1:0-2237 GCA_036376045.1 Nitrospira sp. | reverse complement strand
TGGGTGGGATTACGGCTGCTTGGGAATGTCTTGCGCACAGCGAAAGCCGACGTTCGGATCATGTTCGGTGGGATCGCCCTTGGTCCGGAAGGAGGAGCGTAGCCGGTAGGCGCCGTTGATATACGAGCCGCCACGCTGCACTTTAGCCGTACCCTCTGTCGGACCTTTCGGATTGATCGCCGGATTCTTGGAATAAAACTCCTCGTCATACCAATCGGTCGTCCATTCATACAGATTCCCTGCCAGATCGTGGACGCCATAGGGACTCTTTCCCTTGTCACGATTGCCGATAGGCGACACGGTATCGGAACCTTCCTTCAAGCCGAATACCGCGTGGGCTGGAGTCGGGGCATCGTTTCCCCACGGATAGAGGCGGGCATCAGGACCCCGCGCCGCCTTCTCCCACTCGGCTTCCGTCGGCAGGCGTTTACCCGCCCAGAGGCAATAGCCGATCGCATCCATCCAATTGACCCAGCGCACTGGTTGCTCCGGACGGACCACAGGGGTTTCCTTGTCTGCGAACCCCCACGGCGGCTCGCTTTGAATCGCTTCGACAAATTTGGCAAATCGACCATTCGTGACTTCAAATTTATCAATATAGAAACTGTCCAAGAAGACTTTGTGGATCGGCTGCTCGTCATCATCCCCTTTGTCGCTCCCCATGGTAAATTCCCCGACCGGGATCAGGACCATGGGTGCGCCGTCCTTCCCGACGATTTCTGCCGGAGGCTGCGGCATGGTGGCCGCCTTGGGCGGGGTTGTGCCGTTTTGTGGGTGCGTCGCTTTGGCAGGCGGCTTCGGTGGAGCCCCGGGTGTCGCGGCGGGTCCTGGATCTTTGCTGCCCTCTGTTTGAGCGGGCGGGCTCTTTGGCGGAGGCTTCACCTCACTGTCTTGAGGATGCGGCTTGGGTGCGACTGGGGGAGGAACGGGAGCCGGAGCAGCAGGAGCCTGCGTCTGACCAGGATCCGGCTTGGGGGCCGTGGGTTCTACGGCAAGCGCAGCCGCCGAGATACTGAGGCCGGCGAGGATCATGCCTGCAATCGTCTTCTTGCACACCATAGACTCAGCACACCTGCAAATGGAGTTCCTGGTAAAGCCCATTTAGGGTACTCAAAGATAAGACAATAAATCCATAGTCCTTGCGCTGGAACGCGAAATTCTGCCGGTTTTCTTGGGGTTCCGTAGGGAACTGCCTACGGTGAGGAGCCGTTGGACTGGTATCCGTAGAGCCACCGGGAGGTGGTTTTCCCGATGTTTCTCACGCTGTGAAGGACACCGGCAGGGATGAAGAGCTCTTCGCCGATCGATGGCCGCAGGACTCCCCCGCTGATTTCGAACTCGACGTCGCCCTCGAGCACCATCACGACCTCATCGACGGTATGTGTGTAGTTCTCCCAGGTCTGGCCGGGCCGATCCGTCCAGACATCGCAGCCGAATCCGCGAGAGCGCCAGTTGGACCGAACCGAATCGAGATCGACCATACCAGAGGTCTTATCTGCGGCATTAGTCATGATAAAGGGGAAAATAGGCGCCGGCTCACTCGACGAAAAGATCTCCAAGGTGCGTATCCGGCGGCGTCAGTGAAGAGAGGCTTCGCCTGATGAGCCGCCGGCACGCGCAAGCGAGGTTTGGTGGAGGCGAGGGGAGTTGAACCCCTGTCCGAAGATCGTCAACACACCGCATCTACATGTGTAGCCGACAATTTAAGTTTCGCAACCATCCACGCCCATCGGCAGGCTTAGAACAGTCGCTAGCCCAGAAAGTTCTCGTCCTCAGCCGCTGAGCACCGGCCTGGGACCAGCCCGCTGCATCGCGCCCTTCCACCCCCGCGGGCCTCAGGTGGAAGAACGTCACAGCTTAATTAAGCTGCGAGTGCCAGTTCTTGATTGGCAGTTGCATTTTCCCGGAGTTTTACGAGTCCCCGAGAGCTCGACATGCCACGGTGGTATCAGTATCCCCGTCGAAACCGGTCGCCCCCTTCACTCAAGTTGTTGAAAACAACCGCCAGCAGCGTTCTCGCGGCGCTTAATGCCTCAACGTACAGACATAGGTACGCTTCGGCGTTTCGCTTGCTGCGGCCTTGCTGAACGGCCGTTTTGAACAACCTGCCGGGATGAAGCAGGCCTTCTCATACCGATTCAGCTCTGTCTTTGAGATGGTCATGATACCGCAGGGGTCAAGGGGATGCCAGCGTCGGCTCATATTTGCTTCAGATGGGTTGATCAAGGCATTTATCT
>DASVBB010000091.1:0-39253 GCA_036376045.1 Nitrospira sp. | reverse complement strand
TGGAAAGTTTTCACAGGTTCTCGGTCGTGCACATGGTGGGAACCGGCGGGAAACTCATCGCCGAGATGACTTGCTCGGGTGTCGTGTGGGGCACGTCAAAGGAGACAACGCTGCGGTCACCCGTCGACAGCTGGTACGAGGAAATCCATTACCTCACGCATGATGCGCCATTGATCCGGATCCTATACGCGTTTTTGGCAGCAGAATGGTGCCAGTGGATCAGCGACCGCCACCCTCTAGAGATACCAAAAAGGTCTTGGGCGCATGATCACGAGGTCGTAAGACCCTTAGATAGTTGCTTTTCCTCAATAAGAAGCGTACTCCTTGGTGCTTTCTGAGTCGCTGTTGCCCGGACCTTTTTCGGTGGTGTGATGACGACGAGCAGTGAGACCGGCAAGATCCTCGTGGTGGACGACCAAGCCGACATGCGCGACTTGCTGTCAGATGTCCTGGAAACTGAGGGCTATCGAGTCGGCACGGCCGAGAGCGGGGAAAAAGCTCTCGAGGTGCTTGCCCATGAGCAATACGATCTGGTGCTGAGCGATCTTCGCATGAAGGGCATGCTCGGAACCACCCTCCTCAGCGAGATCAAACATCGGTATCCCGATGTAGGTGTCATTCTGATGACCGCCTTCGGCACGATCGAGACGGCGATCGAGGCGATCAAGGGCGGCGCCACAGATTACCTCATCAAGCCGGTCAAGACGGAGGACGTTCTTCGAGTCGTCGGACGAGCGGTGCGGGAAGTCCAGTTGCGACGCGAAGTGACGCATCTCCGCCGTGAGGTCTACAAAGAATACAGTTTCCATCACATCCTGGGAAAAAGCCGGCCGATGCAGGAGGTGTTCGACTTAATTCGCCGAGTGGCCGACAGCCCCAGCAATGTGTTGATCACCGGTGCAAGCGGAACCGGGAAGGAACTCGTTGCGAAAGCGATTCACTACAACAGCGACCGACGGGAGAGCCCATTCGTGCCGATCAACTGTGCAGCCATCCCGGAACAGTTGTTGGAGAGCGAGTTGTTTGGCCACGTGCGTGGCGCCTTTACCGATGCCAAGGCCGACCGGCTCGGCCTGTTCGAAGAGGCCCAAAAGGGTACCCTCTTCCTCGACGAAATCAGCGAACTGCCGCTGATGCTGCAGGCGAAACTCTTGCGTGCCATTCAGGAGCGCGAAATCCGCCGCGTCGGCTCTACGAAATCTGTTACCGTCGACGTCCGTATCATCGCGGCAACCAACCTGAATCTGGCCGAGGAGGTCAAAGACAAGCACTTTCGGGAAGACCTGTTTTACCGGCTGAACGTGATTGAGATTCGACTGCCGCCGTTGCGAGAGCGTCGCGACGATATTCCCCTCCTTGTCGACAGTTTTTTGCGCAAATGTGCAAAGGCCAACCGAAAACCGCTGGAAGGCATCAGCGAATCCGCGCTCGCGCTGTTGATTGACTATCCCTGGCCCGGGAACGTGCGCGAGCTCGAAAATGTCATTGAACGCGCCGTGACATTGGCCCGAGGAGAAAAGATCATGGCGGAGGATCTCCCGTCGGCTGTGCAAGGCTCGCGTGGAGACCGCAAGGTGCTGGACGATGCGGCCGAGCGGACCCTGCCTTTGCAGGAAGTCGAATGGGAATACATCAAGAAAATCCTCGAGAAAACGGGCGGCAATAAATATCAGGCTGCCCAAACTCTGGGCATCGACCGGAAGACCCTCTATCGTAAGCTTGCCGAAATGGAAGGCCGTCACACCGAAGAGACGATCAACGACTGACATCGGTGCAGCCGTGACAGACTTCCACTTGCCAGAAGAGTATTTTCGCCTCGCCGTCGAAGCGTCCCCCAGCGGCATGCTGATGGTGGACCGCCATGGGACCATCGTATTGGTGAACCGCCAGCTTGAACAGCAGTTCGGCTACCATCGCAACCAGCTCATCGGCCAGTCAATCGAGGTCCTGGTTCCGCCAAGATTTCGTCCTGTGCATATCGACGACCGGGAACGCTACATGAAGCTCGCCAGCGCCAGACCGATGGGAAAGGGAAGGGAGCTCTATGGCTTGCGAAAGGACGGCTCGGAATTCCCGATCGAGATCGGACTGAACCCGGTCCAGACGGATGAAGGCACCGTGGTCTTGGCTTCCGTAGTGGACATCACGGAACGCAAGCGCGCGGAAGAAGAGTTTCGGGTTGCCGTCGAAGCGTCGCCAAACGGCATGCTCATGGTCGACGCGTCGGGTAGGATCTTGATGGTCAACGCCCAAGTCGAAAAAGAGTTCGGCTATTCACGTACTGAACTGATTGGAAAGCCGGTCGAAATGCTGCTCCCCCACGGTGTACGGGAAAAACACAAGATGCACCGCGCCGACTTCTTTGCCCGGCCTGAGCCTCGTCGCATGGGAGAAGGCCGAGAATTGTTCGGCCTGCGGAAGGACGGCGTTGAGTTCCCGGTCGAAATCGGCCTCAACCCCATTCAAACGGACGCCGGACTGCGGGTCTTGGCATCGGTCGTGGACATCACGGAGCGAAGAAGGGCTGAGGAGCAGTTCCGTGTGGCGGTGGAGGGCGCTCCCCACGGCATGCTCATGGTCGACCAACGTGGGACGATTCTGCTCGTGAACGCCCAAATCGAGAGACAATTTGGGTATTCCAGAGAGGAGCTGCTCGGCAAATCCGTAGAGATCCTGGTACCAGAGGCCTCGCGAGCCGCGCACCAGGCTCACCGCGATAAGTTCTCTGAAGAGCCTGAGCCTCGTCAGATGGGAGCGGGACGCGAGCTGTTCGGGACACGGAAAGACGGTCAGCTCATCTCCGTCGAAATCGGTTTGAATCCAATCCGGACTGCAGCAGGGATACGAGTGCTCGCGTCTGTCGTGGATATCACCGATCGCAAACGGATCGAAGAACAGCTGCGTCGGACCGAGCTGTTGGCCGAGCTCGGGACGCTGGCCTCCGGAATGGCGCATGAAATCGGGACGCCCATGAACGTCATTCTAGGACGAGCGGAGTTCGCCATGCGTCGAATCGACGATGAACGGGCGAAACAGAGCCTGGCCACCATCGTCACGCAGGTCGAGCGCATCACCAAGATCATGAATCAATTCCTGGCCTTCGCCCGCCGGCGTCCCGCCGAACGGCGCGCTGTCAGCGTCAGGGACATCGTCGAAGACAGTCTCGAAATGCTGCACGAGCGGCTCGCGCGTCATCACATCCAAGTCGTGGCCGAGCTTCCGGACGATGTGCCGTTGGTTCACGCCGATCCCGATCAGATGAGCCAGGTGCTCCTCAACCTCTTCATCAATGCCCTGCATGCCATGCCGGAGGGCGGCACGTTGAAGGTCACAGTCAAGCCACAAACCGACGTCGTCGCGCTGCTGATCGCTGATACAGGCCATGGTATCCCGAGGGAACATCTCGGCAAGATCTTCACGCCGTTTTTCACCACCAAGGAAGTCGGGAAAGGGACCGGTCTCGGCTTGACCGTGGTGCACGGCATCATCGAGGAGCATGGCGGCAAGATTGCGGTGGAAAGCGAGCCGGGCAAGGGCACAACGTTCACAATTCTTTTGCCGATCGAACGCACCGCCTCCTGAGCGACTGTGGCATCCTGCACCAGTGGCCTTTCCGTCGTGAGGAGTTTCTCGCCACCGGATGCGGCTTGAATGCATTCCTACCCTGTCAGTTCTCCCCTTAAAACAGACTCCTTCCAGGTATGGCCATTGCTAATGCTATGGACAATTGGCATTCACAAGCAGGGGCGTACCTATATGGGAGATACGGAAGCGGGTGTGGTCCTATTGTTGGTCGAGGACGATGCCGACATGCGAAGTCTCCTCTGCGATGAGCTCTCGGAAATGGGCCATCGCATCGTGGAAGCGGCCGATGCCGACGAGGCCCTCAAATACGTGCGGGATCGCAAACCCAGCCTCATCATGACGGATCTGCGTATGCCGGCGGGTGGAATGGGGTATGTCTCAAGCCTTCGCAAATCCGCGCCCGACGTGCCGATCATCCTGATGACGGCCTTCGGCGATGCGAAGACAAAAGCAGAGGCTCTTGGGCTTGGCGTGGCGGCCTATTTTGATAAGCCGGTCCGCATTTCAGAACTCAAACAGAAGGTCGAACAGTTGCTGAGTGTCGGCTGAGGCGTCCCGCATTTCCTTCCTCAAAATCCCACGACTCTGCACTTCAATGCCTTTCGGGCCTAGGGTGAACCGTCAAATGTATGATCAGGCGCTTCCATTGCCATAAAAGTAGGATTTCGCCATTTCAGCGGCCAGCACATAGGCAGCCAAGATCACCCCGAGGACGATCATGAACAGGAGCGGCAACGGCGTGAGCGCGAGCGGCGCAGCCACGGGCAAGAATGGAAGCGAAATCGTCAGGAGGATGACCGCACCGGTGGACGCGACAAGAAAGGAGCTCGGAGGGCTCATCACGAATGGTCGCCGTGTTCTGATGACCAGGACGATCATGGACGCCGATACGACAGATTCGACAAACCATCCGGTTCGAAACTGCTCGGGAGTGGCCTGGAACAGCCACAGGAGTGCTCCGAACGTCAGGTAATCGAAGACCGAACTGATGAGACCGAATGTCAGCATGAATTTTCGGATGAAACCGATGTCCCAACGCCGCGGCCGATCGATCAGCTCGGCGTCGACCCTGTCGGTCGCGATTGTCATCTCCGGAATGTCGGTCAGCAGATTGGTGAGCAAAATCTGCTTGGGCAGCAGCGGAAGGAATGGGAGAAACAGAGAGGCGCCGGCCATGCTGAACATATTCCCGAAGTTCGCGCTCGTCGCCATGAAGACGTATTTCAGCGTATTCGCGAACGTCGTGCGCCCTTCCCGGACGCCCTCCACGAGCACCGCCAGGTCTTTTTCAAGCAACACGATATCCGCCGCCTCTTTGGCGACATCGACGGCGTCGTCCACCGAAATGCCCACATCCGCCGTATGGAGCGCCGGCGCATCGTTGATGCCGTCACCGACGTACCCCACGACGTTCCCCGCGCGTTTCAACGCCTGAATGATGCGATTTTTCTGGTTCGGTTCAACTTCTGCAAACACATGGACGTCGTTGACCCGATGGAGCAACGCATCATCGGTCATGTGGCGGAGGTCTTCGCCGGTGAGTAGACCTGCATCTTCCAATCCGACTTGCCGAGCCACGTGAGCGGCCACGAGACGGTGATCGCCGGTGATGATTTTGAGCAAGACACCATGGCGCCGTAGCGCCGCGACCGTGTCTGTAATCCCGGCCTTGAGTGGAGCGGCAAAAACCACGATGCCGAGAAACACCATTTCGGCTTCATGGCATTTGTCGATACGCTCGAGAGCATGCATATCTCGGTACGCGACGCCGATCGTGCGAAATCCCTGCCGATTCAGGTCACCTATCTGCTGCCGGATGGCGGTCCGTCCGGCGTCCAAGGGAACTATCGTTCCGTCCGGCATTTCCATTCGGCAGCACACTTGAAGCACGGAATCGACCGCCCCTTTGGTGATCAAGAGATGGGTTTGCGGTGTTGCGACGAGGACAGAAAGCCGCTTTCTCACGAAATCGTACGGCTGCTCGTCCAGCTTCCGATACTGCGCCGCGTCACACGGCCGGTGCTTCCGCAGCGCTTCGTCCATCGGATTGCTGTACCCGGTCTCAAAGCTGGCGTTAAGAAACGCGTGCAGCAAGACGCGCTCACTGGAACCACAGGAGACGTTCAAGGCCGCGTGCACCACCATGGTGCCTTCGGTCAACGTGCCGGTCTTGTCAGAGCAGAGCACATTCATGCTCCCGAAATCTTCGATGCTGTTCAGTCGTTTGACGATCACCTTCCGGCCGGCCATGCGCTTCGCACCATAGGCGAGGTTCACGCTGATGATGGCCGGCAGGAGCTGCGGCGTCAGGCCTACCGCCAATGCCATGGAAAATAGCAGCGAATCGAGCACCGGACGGTTGAGCCAGACGTTGATCGCGAAGATCATGAAGACCAACATCAATGTCACTTCGAGGAGCAAGTAGCCGAATCGCCGGACGCCGTGTTCGAACTCCGTTTCGGGTTCACGAGCCTCGAGACGGCGTGCGATGCGGCCGAGTTCCGTGTCGGTACCGACCCCGACGACCACAGCCCTCGCGTGGCCACTCACGACATGTGTGCCCATGAAGACGGTGTTACTCCGGCCCGCAAGCGGCGCATTGGGACTTACTTGTCCCTGCGATTTCTCGGAGGGGTAGCTTTCGCCCGTCAACGTCGCTTCGTCGACAAATAGATCTCTTGATTCAATGAGAATCGCGTCGCCCGGAACAGTGGAGCCTGCGGAGAGGTCGATGACGTCGCCCGGCACAATATCCTCGATAGGAACCTCGATGAGCTGACCGTCGCGCCAGACATCGGCCTTGACGCGGACAAGAGCGAGCAATGCGGCCATCACTTTCGCAGCGCTATGCTCTTGCCAGAACCCGAGCATGCCGCTCGCGGCGATGATCGCGAAAATGATGGCTGCATCCGTGCGGTCTGCAAGAAACAGAGAAATGAAAGACGCGCACAGCAGGATTAGGACGATGGGATTGCGGAATTGACGAACCAACAGCTGGAAAGCACTTCCGTTGCGGCGGAGCCGCATCTGATACCGCGCGAAGGCCGCTTGCCGCGCGCCCACAGCTTCAGCGCCAAGGCCCTCCGGCTGGGTTTCAAGAAGACCATACAGCTCATCGACCGGAACCGACCAAAAAGCGCCCGGCATCGATCGCATGGAAATATGCTCAGGGCTCACAGAACGACGCGCTCTCCCCATTTCGGCATCGCGGCGTCGATGCCATGGCACCGGCGGAGGGCGGATGCGAGGGCGGCCATCTTTTCCGGTTCGCCGTGCACCAACGGTATTCGCGGCCTCGGTGCATGAAACGCGCCCACCCATTCAAGCAGCCCACCCTGATCGGCGTGCGCAGAAAGCCCATTAATGGTATGCACCTTGGCGCGCACCTCGATGACCTTTCCATGGATCGTCACCCGCCGCACACCGTCCACCAGCCTGCGCCCTAACGTCCCTTCCGCCTGATAGCCTGTCACAATCACGCTGGAGTCCGGATCCGGCAGGCACCGCGTCAGATGGTCCTGAATGCGACCGCCTTCGCACATTCCGCTGCCGGCTAGCACGATAGCCCTGCGAATCCGCGCGATGCTTCGCGAGGCTGCCACACTCTCGGTGAATGTGACGTGCGGGGCGTCTGGGTTCTTCCGCGGTTTTCGAATAAGATCGGCAGCCTCTTCATCGCCTCGATGTGCCGGCCATAGACTTCGGCAGCACGGATCGCCATCGGACTGTCCAAGAACACCCGCGGCTTGTCAAGCACGCCGCTGAATGTCAGCTGATAGATCACATAGAGAATGTCCTGGCTCCGCCCGATCGCATACACCGGCAGGACCACCGTGCCGCCGGCTGCTTGCGTCTCGCGGATGACGCGGCCGAGCTCGCTGATCGTGTCGGGCAGCGCCTTGTGGTTCCGGTCGCCATAGGTCGATTCCAGCACCAACGTGTCGGCGGTTTCGATGATGGTCGGATCACGCAATATCGGCTTCCCACGGTGCCCGAGATCGCCGGAGAAGACGATCTTTCGGTCCCCCAGCCACAGTTCCTTCGTAATCCCGGTCGTGAGGATGCGCCCGCGGAAGCCTTGCGCCACGAGTCGCGGCACAAGCCCCGTGTGATCCAGATGCGCATGCGTGACGATAACGGCCCCCAGGGAAGCCGGATCGAACTCAAAGGGAAGGCGATTCCGCGCAGTGAGCTCGGTGTGTCCTTGAACAAGACCGCAATCGACAAGGACTCCCCGTGTATCGTTCTCCACAAGAAAGCACGAGCCGGTCACGGTCTGCGCGGCGCCGAGAAATCGGATCGTGAGCATGGGCAGCCGGAACGCAAAAGAAGTGCCCGCGTTTGTGCCATAAGCAGGCCTATGCGCAGGGGTTTTATCAAGGCATGCCCCCTTCTGCCACAGGAGCTTGTCTGACACTGTGGAATTCAGCCTCGTCGTCATCCAATGGCCGGGAAAAGTGCTCGAAAATCGGCCTCTTGCTCGGGCATCCGGCTTGCTGTGACAAGGCAGCATGCAGGACCGTTATCAGATCAATGCCCTCGCCAAAGAGGAATCGTGGCGGCTGTTTCGCATTATGGGAGAGTTCGTCGAGGGATTCGACGTGCTCTCGCGCGTCTTGCCGGCCGTCACAGTCTATGGCAGTGCCCGGGCCAAACCCGGGTCATGGGCCTACGAGACTGCGTCGACGCTTGGTGCTGCGCTGGCAAAGACCGGCTACTCGGTCATCACGGGCGGCGGGCCGGGTGTCATGGAGGCGGCCAATCAAGGCGCGTTCGAGGCCGGCGGCCAGTCGGTCGGTCTGCATATCGATATTCCGCTTGAGCAGCCCTCAAATCGCTGTACCACCCTGGCGCTCAAATTCCATTACTTCTTTGTCCGCAAGGTTATGCTCGTCAAGTACGCCAGCGCCTTCGTGCTCTTTCCGGGCGGCTTTGGCACGTTAGATGAACTCTTTGAGATCAGCACATTGATGCACACCCAGAAGCTGCAGCCGTTTCCGATCATTCTCATGGGCGCGCAGTATTGGAACGGCCTTCTGGAATGGCTGCGGACCGACGTCGTCGCCCACGAGCGGCTGGACGCCGAGGCGCTGGGATTGTTCACCCTTGTCGACTCTGTCGAGGAAGCTCTGGCAGTAATTCAGAATTTTGCGGCAGAGCGAGATTTGATTCAGCGGTAAACAAAGGAAGGAACGGCAACAATGACTCTGCAGGCCTGGTCGAAAAGCTTCAAGACATCTGTGTTGGTTGCATCTCTGTTGACAACGACACTGCCTCCAGCAACTGGACAAACCGAGCAAAAGGTCGAGGTGACGATCAAGGACTCCAAATTCGTGTCCACCGGCACTACGCTGATGCCGGGGGTCTCAGTAGCCGTAACGATCGCGAACAAGGACAATATTCGGCACGACTTCAGCTCCGTCGTATTGCAAGGACACCCAACCCAAGTGGAAGGAAATGGAGTCATCGCGCACGGACAAGGAATCGAAGGCGCCTATCTCGATCCCGGGAAGGACGCGGTGATTCGGTTTACCACCGAGCGGCCGGGGCACTTCGAATTCCGCTGCACGATTCATCCGACAATGAAGGGTGAGCTGTTATTGATGAACGTCGGAGCAGTCTAACGCGCGAGCATGAGAAGCAAGCAGGCGGATTTCGCCTCTCGCAGGGAGGATTTATGGCAGTCGCAACAAACGCACGAGACAGGTTACAAACAAGCAAGGCCGAAGAAAAGGCCATCCGGCTACCAGAAGATCTGCGAGATCGAATCGCTCAGAAGGCCTATTCGCTCTATGAGCAACGTGGACGCCTCAATGGCTACGACCTACAGGATTGGCTCGATGCGGAGTACCTCGTGAACGAGCAGATCTATGAAGCTCATTAAGAGCAGCGTCTATGCCATGTCATTCGATATCCCGACGTAAAAGCCGCCGGACAGCGCTTCGTGCACCGTGCAGCTGAGAGACTCGCGAAAGCCGGCTATCGGGTTCTTGAAGCGGCGAGACTTGGGGATGCGGCGGACGACATTATCAAGGTGGCGAATCGTAGCCGCGCGAATGTCATCATCGTCGGTGCCCGGCGCCACAGGCCTGTTTCGCGGTTCTTCCTCGGCAGCGTATCCGCGCGGCTGCTCGAACACACGAACGCCTCCGTCCTCATAGCGCTGCGGCCATGAGTACTGCCGTGTCAGCAACCAATCCCAACCTTTCTGCAGGTCTGTCCTCCAACGAGAGCTCAAGGGGTCTATCGGAGGTTATCGCTGCCCGTCGGTTGGCTGAGGAGGGGTTCAACGTGCTGCCGGAACCACTTCCGGTCTCCGCTGTTGGACTCTTCATCCGTCAGTTTGCCAACGTCATGATCGGTGTCCTTGCGGGCGCAGCCCTGCTCTCCGGATGGCTTGGCGAATGGGTCGATGCCGCCGCCATTCTCGCGATCATTCTGCTCAACGGGATCCTGGGCTTCGTGCAGGAATACAAAGCGGAGCGATCGCTGGCCGCCCTCAAGCGCATGTCGGAGACAACGGCCCGGGTCATCCGCGATGGAAGACGGCGGCAAATTCCTGCACGCGACGTTGTGGTGGACGATCTCATCGAGCTGGAAGCCGGTGATCGCGTACCGGCTGACGCGAAGCTCGTCTATGCCGCTCTGCTGACGACCCAGGAGGCGCCGCTCACGGGAGAGTCCCTGCCGGTACAAAAGGCCTGCCGGCCATTGCCGCCGGATACGCCGCTTGCCGAGCGTCGAAACGAAGTGTTTCAGGGGACGGTCGTAGTCGCAGGACGGGCGCGTGCAGTGGTCACTGCGATCGGCATCCGCACCGAGTTGGGGCGCATCGCGACGCTGGTTGATAAAACCACGCGTGAGCCGACCCCCTTTCAGCGCCGGTGGGAAGAACTCGGTCGTGTCCTCCTCGTGCTCACATTGGTCGTATCGGCGGCCGTGTTTGCGCTCGGAGTTTTTCGCGGGGAACCGGTCTTCGGCATGTTCTTGACGGCCGTGAGCCTCGCGGTGGCAGCCATCCCCGAGGCGGTCCCCGTCATCGTCACCATGACGCTCGCGCTTGGAGTCATCAAGATGGTCTCGCGCCATGCGCTGATTCGGCGTCTCCCTGCCGTCGAAACATTGGGAGCCGCGACCATTTTGTGCACCGACAAGACCGGCACGCTAACGAAGAATCAGATGACGGTGATGAGCCTGTATGCCGGAGAGCGGCGATTCGAGGTGACTGGCGACGGATATCTCCCGATCGGGGACATTCACAAAGCGGGTAGCAGACTCTCCGAGGTTCCGCTCTCGGTTCGCGCGCTGCTCACAGCCGGCACTCTGTGCAATCACGCTTCTCTCTGTGAGCGCGACGGCTCATGGGACATCGATGGCGACCCGACGGAAGGCGCCATCCTTGTGGCAGCCGCGAAGATAGGCCTGCTGAAGGCGCCCTTGGAAGCGGAGCATCCGTTCGTTGATGAAATTCCCTTCGATTCAGAACGGAAAATGATGACGGTCGTGCGACTGACGTTGGGCGAGACCGAGGCGTATGTCAAAGGTGCTACCGGCGAGGTTTTACGACTTTCCACGCGTTATGCGGCCGACGACGGTTCTCTGTTGCCACTCGACGAGAGATATCGTGAACTCGTCCATGAGATGGAGCACAGCTATGGGAAGCAGGCACTTCGCGTGCTCGCGGTCGCACGCCGGACCTTGCATCCCCGCCCCGGTCGGATTGATGGCGAGGTCGAACGCCATCTCGTCTTTCTCGGACTCATCGCCATGCGCGATCCGATCCGGCCGGAGGCTCAGCCCGCGATCGACTTGCTCCATGGCGCAGGCATCCGGACGGTGATGATCACCGGCGATCAACGTGATACAGCCGATGCGATTGCCACTGACTTGGGATTGGGCGCCGGCGGCGACACCGTGACGGGTGCCGAACTGAACGCGATGTCGAATGATGAGCTCCGCCAACGGATCCAGAACATCGCCGTCTATGCACGGACGACTGCCGAGCATAAGTTCCGGATCGTGCAGGCCTGGCAGGCGCATGGTGCGGTCGTGGCCATGACGGGCGACGGCGTGAACGACGTCCCGGCCTTGAAACAGGCGGACGTCGGCATCGCCATGGGGTTAAGCGGGACTGACGCGGCAAAGGACGCCGCCGACATGGTCGTGACCGACGACAACATCGCCTCCATTGCCGCGGCGGTCGAGGAAGGCCGTGTCATTTATGGCAATATCCAAAAGGCAGTCTCGTATCTTCTGTCCCACAACTTCGGTGAAATCATGGTCATGCTGGGAGCTGCGATGCTCGGCCTCCCGTTGCCGTTGCTGCCGGTGCAGATCCTCTGGATTAACTTGATGACGGACAGCCTGCCAGCCTTGGCGCTGGCGATGGATCCCAAGGAGCCTGATGTCATGCGACGACCGCCGCGCCAGCGTCGCGAGGCCTACTTCTCGGCCGACCGAATTCGCGTCATCCTCTGGCGCGGTGCGGTGATGGCGGCGCTGGCTCTGGCGGCATTCATGTATGCGTTAGATGAGACCGACATGGGCCTCGAAGGGGCACGAACACTCGTATTTACGATTCTTGTATGGACTCAACTCTTTCAGGCCGGCCTCTGGCGCAGCGACGTGAACACGCAGATGGAACTGGGTGTCTTCACGAATAGGCCGTTGGTTGCTGCGGTACTGTTTTCAATGATTCTGCAGATTGTCATTGTGACGTTCGAGCCGCTTCATTCCACGTTTGCAGTAGTGGACCTGGCGCCCGAAGCATGGTTCGGCGCGTTTGTCGCCTCATTGCTGCCGGTGCCGTTGCACGAATGGCTGAAGAAACGACAGTGAGCGATGGCTCGTTCAGCGCCGAGCCTGTATTCTCGAGCGGATCTGACGCCGCTTGGCATGATCTTTCGGATCGAGCTTTCCTAACCCCACCGCTTCTACCCTCACGGCCGAAACTTTGTACTCCGGACACTTGGAGCTCTCATCGGCGCTTGAAGAAATGAGGCTATTCACATCGCTCTCCGGAAAATGGAAACTGGTGAAGAGTTCTCCCAGACGCACCCGGTCGCTTGCTGTCGCTGGGAGGATCGCCTGACTCCGCGCGCTGACTAGTCGGACGAGCTGGTTTTGATGAAAACCCAGGCGCGCCATATCGTCCGGATGCATCTCCAGGATGTCTCCGTTCACCAGTTCGATGAGATCTGTTCGCCTCGTTTGAGCGCCGCAATTGTAGTGTTCAAGCAGTCGGCCGGTCACCAACAGGAACGGATACTCGTCGGTCGCGTGTTCACCCGGAGCCAGATACTCGACGGCAACGAATTTGCCTTTGCCTCGTACAAACGCGTCTCGATGCATCAACGATGTACCGGCGTGCGCTTTCTCGGGCACGGGCCATTGCAAGCCCCCTGGCTGTTCCAACCGATCGTAAGAGACGCCGGCCAACATGGGACTTAATGCGGCCATTTCGTCCATGATTTCGGAAGGATGCCCATAGTGCATGGGATAACCCATTCGTCTCGAGATTTCACAGATGACCTGCCAGTCCGGCAGAATGCCGTCCGGCGGGTCAACCGCCTTGCGGATACGCTGAATCCGTCGCTCGAGATTCGTAAAGGTACCGTCCTTCTCCAGAAAGGACGCGCCCGGCAGCAGCAGGTGAGCGAACTTCGCCGTCTGGCTAATGAACAAGTCCTGCACCACCAAAAACTCAATCCGCGACAACGCCTCCCGCACCTTCTTCAGATTCGGATCCGTCTGCGCGACGTCATAGCCGATGATCCACAGGCCTTTCAGGCGATGCTCGAGGGCGGCGTCCCACATCTCCGGGATCTTCATACCCCGCCGGGAGGGTAACGGCCGCCCAGTCATCGATTGGTGGCGAGCGGCAACCAGCGGATCGTCAAGCGGTTGATAGCCGACGAAGTGTGTGGGGAGGCAACCGGAATCGGAGGCGCCCTGCACGTTGTTCTGGCCTCGAAGCGGATTGATGCCGGTGCCGGGGCGCCCGATCTGCGCTGTCGCGAGGGCGAGATCGCAGAGCGCCATCACACCATGACTCCCCCAGCGGTGTTCTGTAATTCCCAACCCATGAACGCACAGAGAGGCGCGGCTCGTAGCATACATCCGGGCCGCTCGGCGGATATCTTCGGCCGGGACGCCGGTCAAGCGCTCGACGGTCGCAGGCGGATAGTCCTTTACGGTCGTGAGCCAGTGCTCCACGCCTTCCGTCCGTTGTTCCACAAATGTCTTGTTCAGCAGACCTTCACTGACGATGACATGGCCGAAGCTGTTCAACAAGGCCACGTTTGTTCCGGGCCGCAGCTGCAAGTGAATGGTCGCCGCGCGCGCAATTTCCGTCCGTCGAGGGTCGATCACGATGAGCGGAACCCCGTGGCGCGCACGTTGGAGGAGTCTGGCGCCGACGACCGGATGCGATTCGGTCGGATTGGCGCCCACGACGAGAATGAGCTTGGCCTCGTCCACATCCCGGATCGAATTGGTCGCGGCGGAGGCGCCGAGCGTTTCCATCATCCCGGTCACGGTTGCGCTGTGGCAGACCCGAGCGCAATTATCGATGTGGTTCGTGCCCATGACGCACCGGATGAACTTGCCGAGCAAATAATTTTCCTCATTCGTTCCGCGGCTGGAGGAGATCGCGGCCAGGGCGTCGGGCCCAGACTCTTCCTTGATGCGGCCAAAGGAACGGGCCATCAGATCCAGCGCCTGCTCCCACCCGATCGGCTTCCAACCAGTGCCATCGCGCAGGAGCGGCGTTCGCACCCGGTCTTCGGCATAGTTGTACGTCCATCCGAAACGGCCTTTCAGACAGGCATGCCCCTGATTCGACGGCCCATCGTCGGCGGGCACCATTGACACGACCCGCCCGTCGCGAAGACCTGTCGTCAGGGTGCAGCCGACGCCGCAGTACGCGCAGGTCGTCCGAACATGACTCGTCGGCGCACCGTGCAGGATGACGGTTTTCTCGATCAAGGCGCCGGTGGGGCATTCTTTCACGCAGGCACCGCACGAGACGCAGCTGGAAGACGCCACTCCCTCCAGGCTCGTAAGTCCGGCCCCGCCCCACGCGGGACGCATGAGAAATCCCGCCTTCACCATCGAAACGGCAAACGCCGGTTGTATTTCGTCGCACGCTCTCACGCACCGTGCGCAGGAGATGCATCGCTGATTATCGAATGTAAAGAATGGATTGGACTCATCCCGGATGGCTGCTCGCTGGACGCCGCTCGGATAGCGGACCCTGGTCACGCCATAGGTGTTTGCCAGATCGGTCAGGGCGCCGAGAGGCACGCCTTCGGGACGTTCGGAGAGATAGAGTTCGATGAGATTGCGGCGATGCGTAGTCAACAGTTCACTCTCCGTGTTGACTTTCATCCCGTCCTTTGCCGGCATCGAACAGGTCGCATGCAGACCGTTCATGCCTTCGATGTGGCTCAGACACAACCGACAGGACCCGTAGGCCGACAGATGTATGGATGCACACAAACTGGGGATGACGATCCTGGATCTGGTCGCCGCCGCGTAAACGGTTTCGCCCGGCTGGGCCTGCACCGCCTTTCCATTGATGGTTAGATTCACTTTTGACTCCTGGTGGTGAGCCGCCGGTCGAAGTCGTCGCCGAAATGTTCGATCGCCGTGAGGACAGGATAGGGCGCACGTCCGCCATGCGCGCAAAGACTCGTGGCCTTCATGGTTGCCCCGAGATCGGCCAGCAGGGCCAGGTCTTCCCTTGTGCCATTTCTTCGTTCGATCCGTTCGAGCAACTCCCGGGCACGCACTGAACCGATGCGGCACGGCGCGCATTTCCCGCAGGACTCGTCGGCCGTAAAGGTCATATAGTGACGGGCTAATTCCACCATATCCGTCTCATGATCAAAAACCACGATTCCGCCGTGTCCCAACACCGCTCCAGCCTCGCTGAACCTGTCGAAGCAAAGCGGAATACTTAATCGGGACTCGGGAAAGAGACTTCCCAAAGGGCCGCCCACCTGGACGGCTTTGAAGCGGGATCCCTCGACCATGCCGCCTCCAAACCGCTCGAGCACGTCTGCCAACGTTGCGCCGAAGGGAATCTCGACCAATCCGGGTTGCCGAATCCGCCCTCCCAGTTGCAGCGCGATCAGGCCTTTCGAACCCTCAGTGCCGAGCGCCGCATGCCAGTCGGCGCCCCGAGCCATGATCTCGGCCACGGTCGCAAACGTAAGGACATTACTGACGACGGTGGGCTTACCGTACAGGCCGGCCTCGGCAGGATAAGGCGGCCGCACCTTGACCATGCCTCGGCCTCCTTCGAGGGAGGAGAGCAGCGCCGTCTCCTCCCCGCACACGTACGAGCCGGCTCCCCTGAATACTTCCAAACGAAATGGTCGTTGGTCGATCGTCAACAATCCCGCGCGTTCCGCTTCCGCGATGGCGCTTTCCATCGTTGCCGCGGCGGCCGGGTATTCCCAGCGACAATAGATGTAGCCACGGTCTGCGCCGATCGCCTTGGCGCAGATCAGCATGCCTTCGATGAGCCGGAAGGGTTCTCCCTCCATGATCATTCGGTCACAATACGTCCCGGCATCGCCTTCGTCCGCATTGGCCACGACGTACTTTCGATCCGCGCGGTGTTGGGATGCGGCGTCCCATTTGTACCAGATCGGAAACGCGGCGCCACCCCGCCCTCGCAGACCGGAACTCTTCATCTCGGCGATGACCGCCTCGGACGGCAAGCCGTCCGCGCGCTCCCACCCGCGCCAGCCGCCATTTGCCCGGTATTCCTCCAGCAACAAGGGTTGCGCCGTGCCGAATCGCGCAAACACAGCGCGCGTCTGCTGCGCTAAAAACGGAACGTCGGCAAGTGTGATCCCACCCGCTCCATGGCGGATACGGGTCAAATCGTCACGATTGGCTCGCGGCCACAGTAGGCGGCCATGAGGTCCATCTCGCTCGGCCAATGGCTCCAGAAAAAAAGCCCCGCGGGAGGAAGTCCTCACGATGTGAACATCGGAAACCTCGGCCCATGCTGCAGCGAGGCGATCGGCTCCCGCCGCCCGTGCCGACGTATCGTTCGAGAGGTAGATCGTGACGCTCATATCGGCCTATCATCAACCTGGCTTAATACTGTTCCCATGTCCGACGGACACACTCGGCCGTAGATGGTCTCATCGATCATCACTGTCGGGCCGACGCCGCAGTTGCCGAGGCAATACACTCGTTCAAGCGTCGTCCGGCCATCCTTCGTCGTCTCTCCGATTCCAATACCAAGGATCCGCTGACATTCAGCAAGGACATCGCACGACCGGTTAGCCACACAGGCCTCTCCGAGGCACACTCGGACAACCCGCCGCCCCCGCGGCGCTGCATGGAGGTCCGGATAGTAGGAGAGCACACCGGCGACATGCGCTTCCGGAACCCTCAAGGCGTCAGCAACCGGTCCAATCGCGCTCGCCGGCACATATCCCAGAATCCGCTGAACGCCGATCAGCGTGCGCAGGATATTCGCCGGTTCGCCAGATTCCGGCCGGTGCTGCTCGAGCGCTCTCTGGAGTGCCAAGGTTTCACTGGGGGACATATTGCAATCCAATGTCGGCTGAACGTCGTCGCGCTGCCTGCCTTGAGCGATTCAGCAATTTATGTACCATCGCCGCCCCCCTTGTCCATGCTCGACGAGGCATGGACGGGTACCGAGACCGGGACGCTCATGCGCTTTTCAATGGATGACCAAGACCGGCCCCGACGCGTGGTGGACGATCGAATGGGAGACGCTTCCGAGAAGGAACCGGTCGAGGCCATGACGTCCGTGAGACGACGCAACGATCAGGTCCATCCCTTGGGCCTCCGCGGCAATCACAGCCGCCGCATTGCCGGTGGCCACACGAGTACGGACTGTGTAGGCGGGAAGGAGTAACGAGGCAGCGACGCTCTTCACGATTTCCTCCGCATTCGTCTTGGCAATCGCCGACCATGATTCCCATTGCGCCGCCAAATAGGGGTCATCGACTCCGAGCGGCACGACCACACTGAGGATGCAGAGTTCCACCGGATGCTTGAACGGATGATCTTTGAGCCATTGGACGATCAGACCGCCATCCTCTTTGCCCTCAACGGCGACCAACACGCGTTTAACGGGACGAGACCCTCCGCGCACGACCAAGGTCGTGCAGGGACTGTGCATCAAGACACGATGGGACACACTGCCCAACACGGCCTCAGCGAGCCGACCGCGACCTCGGGCACCAACCACGACGACATCGGCTTTCGTCTCCTGCGCCGCATGGAGAATCACTTGCGCGGGATTCCCGGTTTCGTTTATTTGCTTCACCGAAGGGCAAGCGGAATACACGGTCATCGCCGTTCGATCCAGCAGGGCTTCTCCTGCAGCGGTCACCCCGTAACGGAATGCTTCATATCCTTGAAGACCGCCGAGCTGCGCGAGCGAAGGGTACTCGAAAATTCCCAGGTCGATTCCGTGGACGATCGTCACTTCCGTCGGCCGGTACAGCAGCAACGCCTGCTGCACCGCGGCAAAAGCCTCGTCGGACCAATCGACTCCGATCACCATTTTCATATGCACGTCCGCCGGTTCCCCAGGTCATCCGACCAAGGGTACCGCCTTTTTAGACACACCTCAGTGGTTCATACGAACGGGGCTGGAGCGGTAACCCCGAACTTCGTCCCGACCTGTTGCGCATCGCATCGTGCGCCGAATGCAGGTATTTGATAACCTCATTATCGCTGACCTGCCTGAAGTCGGCGTAGTGACCTCCCACGGACCACAACTGCGCTGGAGTTGCAAGCACCGCCAGCTCGTCCACCATGGCGCGCGCCCGCTCGATGACTTCGAGCGGTCCGACCGAAATCGGGGCTGCTCCCTAACACTTGCATCGATAGTGCCACGGCCACATGAGGAAATTTCTGGACGAAGACTACGGTTGGGCAGCCATGAAGCGGGTCATGAAAGCGGACGGGAAATGAGGCTGTCGCGAAATAGGACAGTGAACGGTCAGCCCTGTGGAGTCTTTCAACATCTCACGTAAAGCTGCCTACACCAACTAGTGAGTGGTGATTATGCTCCGACCTGAGGCGTTGAAATCTCTTCGACGTGCCAGCACTTTACGGCCTTCTTCAGCTACCAAGAGTGCCAATGCCCCTCCCAACAGTGGAAAGAAAATCCAAGCCGGCAACGGGCTGGTTCCAAAGAACGCATGTCCGATCGGTGTATAAATGAGCAGCTGCAGAATGATCACTTCGATCAACACACCGACATAGAGCAACGGGCTCGGGGCGGAAAGTCCGAAGATCGAAGAGTGATCGGATCGACAAACAAACACGTTCGCAACCTGCGCCAGGACAATTGCAGCAAAGGTCACAGTGGTGGCTTCCCTATACAACGGAGAAGACCAGTCCAATGGTGTGCTCCACGTCCAGCCCTGAACCTTGAGGTAGAGAAAAAATCCGGACATCGCTATGACGGCTTCCATGAGGCCGAGAAACAGATAGGCTCGGATGAGCAGGGCCGGCCGTAGAAGCCGCTCGGTCTTCGGCCGGGGCGGACGATTCATGACGTCCGGATCCGGCGGCTCGGTGCCGAGGCCCAGGGCGGGAACCATATCCGTCCCGAGGTCGACAGCCAACACCTGTGGAATCGTCAGAGCGAGCGGCATGCCCAGGAAGCCGTATCCGAGGAAGGGCACAATTTCAGGGACATTGCTGGCCAAAATGTATGTCGTGAATTTGCGAATGTTGTCATAGACGGTCCTCCCCTCTTCAATGGCGTTCACAATGGTTGAAAAGTTATCGTCGAGCAAGATGATGTCGGCGGTTTCCTTGACGACATCGGTGCCGGCAATGCCCATGGCGATGCCGATATTCGCGATTTTAAGCGCAGGAGCATCATTGACGCCATCGCCGGTCACGGCAACGATCTCTCCCATGTCTTTCAACACAGACACGACACGCATCTTGTGACGCGGAGCCATGCGGGCAAATATTGGACTTCCCTGGCCCGATCGAGAAGACCCAAGACACTGACGCAGCCTGTCGTCCGTCATGTGCTCGAGTTCCATTCCCTCAATGACCGAAGAAGACGCTCCAATCGAACCAGTATCTGAGAGAAGACCAATTTTCCGTGCAATGGCAAGCGCCGTCAGAGGGTGATCCCCCGTGATCATCACGACACGGACGCCTGCGCGCCGGCACCTGACGATGGCATCCGGCACCTCTCGATGCGGGGGGTCCATGAGGGCCACGAGACCCAAAAACGTCAGATCAGTCTCGATCGTATCCGGTTCAATGCGCTCGGGCTGATCAGCCACTGCTCGAGTGGCCACGGCAAGCACTCGGTAAGCCTCTTCCGCGAACGACCGGCTCTGCTCAAGGATCGACGCACGCTCTTGGTCCGTCATGGGAACGACCTTCCCTTGCAATTGCAAGGTCACGCATTTCGGCAAGAGCGATTCTGGCGCACCTTTGGTGAACGCGATCAAGCGGCCTTCCGACGAATGCAGCGTGCTCATGCGCTTTCTGTCCGCATCGAACGATAACTCGCCCATGCGGCGAAGCGGCACGCGATCTGGCGATTCGTGCTCCAGCGCAAATTCCAACAATGCGGCTTCGGTCGGGTCGCCGCTGAATGAGAATCGTCCGTCCGGACGCCGGACTCGTTGCGAATTATGGCAGTGCAACAACGCGTCAAAGAGCGTCTGCCAAGATTGGAGCTGGTCGGTACCGATCAACCCACCTCCGGTAGAGAGACGGCCATCCGCGCATTCGATGACAAGTCTGCCGGCGTACAATCGGTCAACCTTCATGCGATTTTCGGTGAGCGTACCGGTCTTATCGGTGCAGATGACGGTCGCGCACCCAAGCGTCTCAACGGATGGCAGATGTTTGACCAACGCGTTGCGCGTTGCCATGCGCTGGCTGCTCATGGCGAGGGCTAACGTGACCGTCGGCAGCAGTCCTTCGGGAACGTTCGCGACAATGATGCCGATACCGAAAATGGCGCTGATCCAAAAGCCCAAGCCCGTCCAGAGGCCAAGCCCAAAAAACGCGGCTCCCATCACCAGAGAAATGGCGGCCACCATCCGCGTGACCCTGATAATCTCCTGTTGCAGCGGGCTGAGTTCGGTTTCGACGGCGCCGGCGATGTGCGCGATCTTGCCGAATTCTGAGCGCATGCCGGTAGCAAGCACCACCGCCCTGCCGTGTCCGGATACGAGAGTGGTCCCCGCAAACACGAGGTTGGGAATGTCGAGCCAATGACCGCTGGAAACCGCCTCTGCGATCCTGGCCTTCGCGTCCGATTCGCCAGTGAGCGCTGCATTGTCCAGCTGCATCCCAAACGCTTCAATCACACGCGCATCCGCGGGGACTCGTTGACCTTCTTCAAGGATGAGCAGATCCCCGGGAACGATGTTGTTTCGTGAGATTTCCACCGATTGTCCATCTCTGATCACCCACGCTTTGTCAGGCAAGAGACGATGGAGCGCCTCCACAGCTCGCTCAGCTTTATGTTCCTGGACAAAAGCAAATGCGGCATTGACGACGAGCACGCCCACAATTGCCCACCCGAGAGTGGCCATCCCCTCCCCTGGGCGCATGAGATTGGCGGCAAACGCGAGGAGCGCCGCCATCCACAGAAGCGCAGCCAGGAAGTGCGTGAACTGACCGATCAATGCACGCACGGGGGAGTAAGAGCTTGGCGCCGCCAGCATATTTGGGCCGAAGCGCTCTAGGCGGCGGTAGGCCTCATCAGCGGACAGTCCGGTGTGCCCGCTTCCCAGTCGTTCGAGTGCCTCTTGTACCGAAAGCCTCGGGATGTCGTGACACTCGGAGGCTGCTGAGCCGGGAGTCCTAATGGCGCTCTCTCCTGGCGAAGTTGGAAGCGATTCGCGACTCATGATGCATCCATGCACCACGTTCGAGAAAGAGGTGGCTGCAAGCGGGGAATGACCGTGAAATTGCGGCTTGCTGACACGACCCTGCAGGTCAGCGCTAACTCTTTTTCGTCGTATGAGCGATGAAAGAGGTGTACAGCTGCTTCATGTTTGTGCTTTGACAGGAAGGGCAAGTGGCTTTTCCTGTCTCATGTTCTCTCAGAGTAAGAACGACCAACGACTCTTTTCCACAGTCGAGGCATTTGTAGTCGTACATCGGCATATCCCACCTCATGAGCAACACGACGATCGATTAATTGAACACTAAAATCGGACAGCGAGCATGGTGCAACACCGCGTGAGATACGCTGCCAAGCACAAGACGTAGCACGCCATGCCGGCCTCGAGACCCCATGAGAATAAGATCGGCTTTAAGCCGATGCGCCCGGTCCAGGATCGATTCAACCGGTGCTCCGGTCAGCACCTCGGTTCGAACTTGATACCCCGATCGTTTCAGTTCATTGGCTGTAGACTGGAGGAACAATTGTGCGTTCTCCATCTCTCGTGCTTGAAGAGGTTGTGCCGCGAGGGCCGCTGTGCCCCAAGATGGGTGGATGCTGGGCAGCACCGACAACAACGTCAACTCCACGGATCGTCGAAACGGATTCAGCTGCAGAAAGCGAATGGCATCTTCGGTATCGGAGGAGCTTCTTAGCGGCAACAGAACCCGCTCGATCGTCTTCACTGGCCCGGGAACAATCAATTTCGCGCATCGCGCCGCGGTCAGAATGCGATGAGAGACGCTGCCGAACACTCGCTCCTTGATCGGCCCGAGACCCCGTGCACCCATTACAATGAGCTCGCTCTTTTCCTCTTCAGCGGTCGTGAGGATGACCTCGGCCGGCGACCCGGTGTGGATCATTCTTGAGACAGGCCCCGTGTGGAACGGAAGGAGTGAGACCGTCCGATCGAGCAATCTTTCTCCGTCCGCGCGCATGCTTCTTTCCAGGTCATGATATAACTCCGCGGCGACCTCTGGGACCATCATGGGATACGCCGGCTTCGGAACGTTGAGCGCGTGAAGCACGACCAAACGATCCATCGCAAAGTATTGCAGTGCGCGTACCGCTTCGTTGGCATTGTCAGATCCATCCACTGCCAGCAAGGTTTTCATCGATGATTCCCCCTTTTGCGGTCAGGGCCGGGGTTCCCGGTCTCAGAAGGGCTTAATGACAATCCGATGGGCATAACAAAACAAGATAGAGCACGACCAGCAGGCCTAAGATCATGGCTCCCAGTAACAGCCATTTTCCTTTCGTCATTGACCCCCTCTTCTGCTGTGATTCGCTCCTTCTGAACTCGGTGAGCAAATCCAGTGCCGTCCAATGTCTATGCATTCCATCGATGCAGGTGGGTCTCTTGCCCCATTCTGCTACAGGCGGAGATTCTGCGCTGTAGCATGGCTCCCCTAGATTAGGGATGAAGGGCGTTCGATCCGGCCGCAACCGGTCCGTTTGGGGCTCGAGATGCTGAGTCACAATGGGCATTGTCCTTGCTGTGTACGCTTACAGATATGGCTGATGCACTCTTTAAAAGGATTCTAGTTCCGGTCGATTTCTCGACCTGTTCCGAAGAGGCATTTCATGTAGCCTTGCAGCTCAAGGATGCTCTGAGCGCCGACGTGACGGTCATGCATGTCATCGATGTGAACACGGTGGACGCGTTCAATCGTCTTGGGCTTTTAGCCGTCCCTTCGGATACCACACGGCAGCGCAAGCGGCTACGGCATCATGCTCGCCTGAAAATGAGGCACCTCCTTAAGTCACAACCTGAGGGCCGATCGATCAAACATATCGTGGTGGAAGGCACGCCATTTGTTGAGATCGGGAAATTTGCGCGAGGCGAAGGAATCGACTTGATCGTCTTGGGCAGTTATGGTGGACGATCGGATAGCATGGACAAAATCTTTTTTGGAGCGACCGCCGACAAGGTGGTGCGGACGGCAGGATGCGCCGTGCTCACCGTTCCGCTTCTGGGACAGAGAACGAGAAAGGACGTCGTGCTGTGAACATGACATCAATCAAGCGCTTGCTCCTGGCCACCGATTTTTCCGACTGGGCTCGTCGGGCAGAGGACTATGCTACCGCGTTGGCTACTTCTTGGCGGGCCTCTCTCACCGTGATTACCGTCCTCGAATTTCCGCCTGGAATGAATCCGGAGTATGCCGTCAACAAGCAGTATTTGACCGACCGGATGTCCGACGCATCGCCGCGGCTCGCGGAGTTCAAGCATGGGGCCTATGCACGCGGCATTGCGGTCACAACGCGAATCGCAACTGGAATGCCAAGTGAGGAGATCATTGCTGCGGCTCTGGCCGAAGAGGCCGACCTGGTCATCGTCGGCACCAGAGGCAAGTCCGGCCTCGCGCACGTATTGTTGGGGAGCACAGCCGAACGTGTGATACGGATGGCGCCGTGCCCGGTCCTGGCCGTCCATACGCTCAAAGAAGACTCTCTGACGGGGAAGGGCATTTCTCTCGATCGGATTCTTGTTCCGACCGATTTTTCTGAATGCTCGGAAGAGGCCGTGAACTTTGCAGCGGTGGTCGCCGCACAGGCTAAAGCGTCCATAGAACTAATGCACGTAGTCGAACCAGGGTACTATTCAATTGATTTCACGATCGAACATCCCGATGAGCGAGTGCAACAACGTCAGCGCTCTACCGAGCAGCTGGAGGCGCTGTCTGAGAAGCTCTCGAAGGCAGGCATCGCGGTGGAGATGAACCTGCGAGGCGGTACTCCGTCGGACATGATCCTCGATGTGGCTAAGACCACGTCAAGTGATCTTATCGTCATGGGCACCCATGGACGCCGCGGCCTCTCACATGTCTTGGCGGGGAGCGTGACGGAGGCCGTGTTGCGACGGGGGACAATTCCTGTGTTGGCTGTACGAAACCCGGCATTCAGTGGACGGTTATCTGACGCTTAGTGCGAAAGGAGCACGTGTATGAATCTGGCGAGTGAACAGGCTCCAGGATTCTTCGTTCCGACGGCGGTCTCATTAGGGACCGTGCTCACACGACTCGACGCGCTCTCGCAGCAGCCCGAATTCGCCCTCCAGCGGGAGCTGGGACTCGCACGCGTGCTCAAACTCTACTTACAGGAGGGCGTCAGCGGAATGCTCGGAGCGCTGCCGCAGGAGACCGAACTGGCGCACCTGTGGCTCTTCTGCGATTTTTATCCGGAAGACGGACAACTCACGTTGATCGAGCAACTCCGAGATGTCATCACGGAGCACATTCCGAATGACGAGCGCGCCTGGCTTGATCCATTGAAGCATTCATATATCGACCTTCTGGAACTGGTAACTGCCCCCAAATCCAATGCGCCCTTGACGTTTCGCTCGTTGGGTGACGGCACGCTTTTCGTTCTTCCCCATGCAGACTTCGCCAACGACCTTTCGACTGGGCACGTACTGTTGACACGCGTGATACGTGACGGAAAAGAGGCTGACACTCACGAGGCGATCTGGGCCGGCTGCGGACTTATCCTGTCTTCCTCCGAAGGTAAGGCGCTGTACGAAAAGACACGGGACTGGGAGCGGCGGATGGAAATGTCGTCCGGCGAACTCGTATTGGGCGAATGGCAAGAGTTCACGAAGCGGTTTGGTTATGTGCTTTTGTGGATTTTTGCGGAGATGCGGTTGGCGGCTCTGGCAGACGCAGTCGCGCACATTCGGTACCGCACGCCGGATGGGGATCCGCATCTCTATGCGATTGCGCTATATGATCATCATGAATATGGAGTGTTTTTGGAGAGCCTGTCGGGGATGAAGGAGTGGACACAAGAAGCTTCTGAACTTCAAAGAGAAAGCGACACGGGCGGTTTTCTTGCTAGGCCGCGCATCTGGATTCAGACATCCGAGGATCCGAACAGGACGGAAATAGTCGCGCGCTTGACACTGACTTCGTCACAACTCGTGGTCGAATGCGATAATCCCGACCGCCTGAACGACATCAAGCACGGTCTCGCGCGCGCCTTCGGTTTTTCACTGCATTTCCGTGGGGAAATACTGACACCACCGTATCATCGGATCATGCTTGATGAATTGAAGTCCAATCAACCAGTAACGGTGATCATATCCGACGAAGACGATCGGACGGTGCTCAACGCGTTCTTGGAAAAGGCCTACCTCGAATGGTCAGACCAACCGCATGGCATGCTTGGAGGACAGACACCGCGCCATGCAGCGGCCGCTACAGGTACTCGTGAAGTGGTGGCCCGGCTGATCACGGAAATGGAAGCGTCAGATTTGGGTGTGAGACGCGGCGGGAATCGGGTTTACGATTACAACATCCTTCGAGGACATGTGGGGATCGATGAACCACAGTGATTAACTTGCGCTCGTAATATCGCACCTTCGGACCAAAGCTTAGGCTATGTAGGTTCTCAACCGGAAAAACCATCCATCTCAGCTGACATGACGTCCCTGGGCTAAGACTGCCAACCGTAGTGAACGACCCATAACCTTCCTTGTAATGTCCCTATTTACGTGGCGTTGGCAAGAGAACCAGAGGGCCAAACGATCCGGCTATTCGGGTTTAACATTAGAGATTTTTAACTGACCGTTAACTCCCCGTTAATCTTGTATTGCTACATTCGCGCTCATAAGAGGAATCGAACATAAGCAGGAGGTGGGTGTATGACTTGTCAAAAGTGCAAAGGCCTGATGATTGTGGAGTCGAGGCCGGAGTATTCCGCGGACACCGTACTGCGATGTATCAACTGTGGACTGGTTCTCGACCCGTTGATCCAACAAAACCGATCGACGAAGACCCGCTCCACGCCCGCAACCTTGCATGCCGCATGAGCATGCACCTCGTCCTGCTGGAGTGAACGACTTGCATTCCGGCAGGACAGGACAGGCGTAGATGTCGCGCTCGCGGCTGATTCGAAAGTCCAGCCAAGAGCAGTAGGAGTTGGGGCTTCCGCTTTCCGCGGCTCGACATCTGCCTCTGGCCTCACCGGCGATAATTCTATCGACACCTCCTCCCGCATCCCAGCATCTCTTCCCACTTTCTCCTGATCCGGCCGATCTGTCTGGCGACGCTCCCCTGTCCTAATCGTTTCAGCGACTCAACTACTCGCCCGCCGAACCGCCTGGCGAGCGACGCGTGTTATGGCACCGAAAATTCCGCCCAAAGGAAGGTATGGTCGGAGGGATCCTTGGCTCGCCTCGGCTCCACATCCACCTCGACCTGCAGACATTTTTCCGCGAGAGGACTCGTGGCCAAGATATGATCGATGCGCCAACCCTTATTCGCGACCAAGGAGCTCGGCGCCCGGTAATCCCAAAATGTAAACTGTTGTCGCTCCGGGTACAGCCGCACAAACACGTCGTGAAATCCCCAGCTCACCGTTGCTTCATAGGCCTTGCGTGCCGCCTCGTGATAGCACACGTGCGTCACATGCTTCTCCGGACTATGGACGTCCATCGGTCTCGGCGCCACGTTCATGTCTCCGCACCAGATAGCCGGACGCTCCGGCGCGAGATGCTTCTCGAAATAGGCGCGCAGCCGCTTGTACCACTCGAGCTTATAGGCATATTTAGGCGAATCGATCTCGAATCCCTGAGGAATGTACGTGTTGATGATATCAAGGCCGCCGATCACCACGTGCAGGAGTCTCGGTTCGTCCGGCTCTCCGCCGTCGTCCAACCCTGCCCGCACGGCATCCGGCTTGATGCGGCTCAGAATGGCCACACCGTTGTAACTTTTCATACCTCGATAGCTAATCTCATAGCCCGCGGGCATGAGCGCCATGAGCGGGAATTCGCTGTCCTGGACCTTCGTTTCTTGTAGACACAGGACGTCTGGTTTTTGCTTGTCGAGCCATTCCAACACGATGGGAAGCCGCTTTCGAAGCGAGTTAACGTTATACGTGGCAATTTTCATCGGCTGAGTCGGCGGCGCCATCCAGGATGGCGTGAGATTGATGCGGTGAGAGGATCGTTCATCGTGGGGGGTACAACTCGTGTGGGCGCCCAGCGTCGCACGCGGACTCTGCCCTGTCAAGAGACTGCGGGGGTAATCGCTCCTGTGAGATACCGCCGAAGAATGGCCTGTTCAATGCGAGAACGACCCCGGTCCGGGGCAGGAAAACGCAACACGAGGAGAATACGTCCCGGCTCGGGCAACTGAATGGTGATGCGAGGCTCCGGCGACGGGGCCTCGAGGAGATTCTGCTGTTCGAGCAGTTTCATTTGCCGGCTGGCTTCCCCCATGAAGGAGGCGCACTCGAACTTGGCGGCTTCGAGCAGCTGCGTCTCGGCTCGCTTCCACTCCTGCTCGGCCGTGAGCGGAACCGTCAGCGTGTAGAGACCATATTCCTGGCTGGGATTTTCTTTGACCAGCGGATTGGTGAATAGCAGGCTGTTGGGAAAGACCGTCACGCGTCCCGTATACAGATGAGAGGCCTGACCGGGACCGATCTCCAGAAGTTTGGTCGTAAAAATGTCGTGGTCGAGGACGACGCCGCGATGGCCGGCGATTTGAATCCGGTCTCCCACCGAGTACACTTTTCCACCCACGCGCAAGGCGGCCCCACTCCAGCAGAGCAGCAGCTCTTTCGTCGCCAGAACCAGCGCCGCGGCCAGCGCGACCAGGGAGACTGCAAAGGCCTGCAGTTCGTGCGCCCAGATGACGACCAGACCGAGCAGGAAGACGAAGACCATCGAATTGCGGGCGGCCACGACCCACCGTCGCTTGGCTTCCATCGTGAGCGCGGCGTTTTTTGCGATGGAACGGACGAGCACTGTGCGGGCGATGAGGACGGAGAGCAGCAGCAGAAGGGACTTGAGGCCATCAAGAACAATGGAGCTGTCGACCTGCGGAAGCCATGTGATCATGGATTAATGCTACCCGACCCTCGGCTAGCCGGCACGCAAGGACTCGCGCGTCCCGGGGACACACTCCTCCCGTTTCCAGCTTTTGAGAATTTTTTGCTCGTTGAAGGTCAGTGTGTAGCGATAGCAGTAGAGGGTCGGCTTCGGGGCATCCTGCGATGGTTTGCCGATCAAGGATGCCGCCTCGCTTGCCGCAGCCGACAACCCTGAGAAATCCATCGGGTCCAGTTCTTTGTCGCTGTAAGACACCCGGTACGTCCAGATCGTGTCGCCGCCAAGGGCGGGCGTCTTTGCTGTATGGGGCGGGCCCATTTTCTCCGAGATTTCGTCCTGCGTCAGCCGGTCCACGCCTTTCTTAAAATAGCCGTCGCGCCATGGGGCACCGCAGGCGGCCACGGAGGTCAGGACCAGCACTAGCGCAAGCATGTGGATGCAGAACGTGCTACGGGCAAGCTTCATGTCTTGGATTGATCGTGCAGTTGCTGCATCCGTTTCACCGAACAATAGAGCGCATAGCCTTGGGCCAACATGCCGGTCACCAACAAGCCCAGCGCCGTTTGGAGCCACTGAGAGCCCTGCTCGTCGAGGCCGTACATCCCCAGGATAAATCCGAGTGCGATGGCGACAATGCCGACGAACCGAGCGACTATCGCGTTCATGCGCCAATCGGTGGGACGCGGTTGATCCTCGTTCATGCTGAATACGCTACAACGGACAGGGCGACGGGTCAACTCCGCTTAGCGCGGATCTCCCGCGCCTGCAGATCAAGCGCGACCGCCTCAGTGCTCCGGCCAAGCTTGCGTAACACGCTGGCCAGATCCTCAAGCGTTTTGGCCACCTCCGGATGAGAAGGCCCCAGTGCCTTCTGCCTGATGGCGAGCGCCCGGCGATAGAAGGGCTCGGCCTTCTCAGGCTGGCCCTCGGCCACGTACAACTGGCCGAGATTGGCGGCGCTCAGGGCGACATCGGGATGATCCGGCCCAACAAGTTGTTCTTTGATCGCCAAGGCACGCGTCAGCAGCGGCTCGGCTTCCGCATACTGTCCGTACATCCGGTGAAGGACCCCCAGGTTATTCAACGTCGCAGCGACATCGGCGTGCGTCTCGCCATGCACCGCTTGATAGATCTTGAGGGCCTGAAGGTACAGCGGCTCGGCCTCAACATGCTTCCCCTGCCCCGCATACACCTGGGCTAATTGCGACAGGCTGATGGCGACCCGGCGGTCTTCGCGACCATAACTTTCAGCCTTTTTCACGGCCTCCTGATAAATGCGCTCGGCTTCGGCGTAATTGCCTTGCTGCACGGCCTGCTGCCCCGCAGCCATGGCTGATTCCCACGTCTGCTCCTGGCAGGAGACCAGCAACGTGAGCAGACCGGCCCCAAGGATGGCCGCTAATCGCGCCACTGCCGTTTTCTTTCCCCTTGTGCTCATATATAAAAGGACGCGGACAGGATACATGATGATCCAGCCAGGCCGCTATCGGCACTATAAAGGCAACGAATACGAAGTGATCGGGGAAGCCCGCCATTCGGAAACTGAGGAGCCGTTCGTCGTCTATCGCGCCCTGTATGGCGACCGGGGCCTCTGGATCAGACCCCGGTCGATGTTTCTCGAGACGGTCATGGTCGACGGCCGTCCCCTCCCGCGTTTCCAACGCCTGGCCGAATAACACATGGCGGTGGTCGATAGACGGCAGCTACGGCAACCAGGTCCAATGCGAAAACGTGGCAGCCTGTCCAACCGGCTGATGGTGGATATCGAGCACATTCCAAATGAGAGCGTTTTCGACGAGAAAGCGGCGGCCGGTCCCGGAAATCCTCACTCCCCGATAGGTATCGATGAAGCCGCGGACGAGCGCCTGTTCCAGCATCCACTGGCGTTCGGCGCGATTGACCGGCTCGGCGGTGAGCCGGGACGGCGTCTTGATCAGGTGCTCCCACGTCATCTCCCAGAGTTCCAGGGCCATCCGATTGCCGTAATTGAGGATCGGATCGGCCTCGGTCCCGTGTGACACCACCACCATCGGCGACTCAAACAACACACGCGCTTGAAACTCGGGATCGCCATGGCGCTCGATCAACTCCCGTCCGATCCAATGGCGGTAACTGTCGAGCAACCGCTGCGTCCACTGCACAGCAGCTGATCCCATCCAAGCCTGCGACGTCATGACGGTGCTCCTCGACTCTTCACGCTCGAAGCGTGGTATCACGTCCTCAAATAGGAGGGCAAGGCCACCCGCTCTTGTAAATCCCATGGGAAGTTTCTGTATAATGGCGCCTCTCAGTTGAAGCATCAGGAGCAAGGCATGGCAGGTCAAACGCTCTTCGACAAAATCTGGGACTCTCACGTCGTACGTGCAGAGCCGGATGGAATGACCTTGTTGTACATCGACCGGCAACTCGTGCATGAGGTCACCTCGCCCCAGGCGTTCGAGGGATTGAAGCTGTCCGGACGCCGGCCACGGCGCGCGAGCACCACGCTGGCGGTTCCCGATCACAATGTGCCGACGACGGACCGCCGGCTGGGCATCGCCGACCCCGTGAGCGCGATCCAGATTCAGACGCTGGAAGACAATTGCCGGGACTTCGGCATCACCCTTTTTAATATGAGCGATGTCCGCCAGGGGATCGTGCATGTGATCGGGCCGGAACAGGGCTTCACCCTGCCTGGCACAACGATCGTGTGCGGCGACTCGCATACCTCGACACACGGCGCGTTCGGCGCCTTGGCCTTTGGGATCGGAACGAGCGAAGTCGAGCACGTGCTGGCGACGCAGTGTTTGTTGCAGAAACGTCCCAAGACCATGGAGATTCGCGTCGACGGTGTCCTGTCCGATCGCTGCTCGGCTAAAGACGTGATCCTGGCCATCATCGGCAAGATCGGCACGGCCGGAGGGACCGGCTATGTGATCGAGTACACGGGGTCGGTGATCCGCACACTCAGCATGGAGGGGCGCATGACCCTCTGTAATATGTCGATCGAAGGCGGCGCCCGCGCGGGCATGGTCGCTCCCGATGAAAAGACATTCGCCTATCTCAAGGGCCGTCCGCTCGCTCCGGCCGGGGATTCATGGGAGAAAGCCGTGAAGGCCTGGCACGATCTCAAGACGGACACGAACGCCGCCTACGACGCGACCGTGGTCCTCAAAGCCGAAGAGATCGCGCCCCAAGTCAGTTGGGGCACGAGTCCGGGAATGGTGACGGGTGTCGATGGTCGGGTCCCCGATCCGAATACGATGGCCGACGAGAAGGTCCGCCAGGCGACGGAACGGGCGCTGACGTACATGGGTCTCGCTGCCAACATGCCCATCACCGATATTCAGATCGACCGCGTGTTCATCGGTTCCTGCACGAACGCTCGCATGGAGGATCTGCGGCTTGCGGCCAGCCTGGCCAAGGGCAGACATATTGCGAAGACCGTTCGAGCGATGGTGGTACCCGGCTCGGGATTGGTCAAACAGCAGGCGGAAGCCGAGGGGCTCGACCGGATCTTTACCGCGGCGGGATTCGAATGGCGCGAACCAGGGTGCAGCATGTGCCTTGCGATGAATGCCGACGTGCTCCAACCGGGAGAGCGTTGCGCCTCAACGAGCAATCGGAACTTCGAAGGCCGCCAGGGGGCGGGTGGACGAACTCATCTGGTGTCTCCCGCCATGGCCGTTGCCGCGGCCGTCGAGGGACACTTCGTCGACGTCAGGCATTGGAGGTAAACCAGCGGGATGCAGGCATTTACGCGACTCACCGGGCTTGTGGCCCCCTTGGACCGTGTCAATGTGGACACGGATCAAATCATTCCCAAGCAGTTTCTCAAGACCATCAAGCGGACCGGTCTGCGCGAGGGACTCTTTTTCGACTGGCGGAAGCAGAAGGACGGTTCACCCGATCCGGCCTTTTTTTTGAACCAGCCTCAATACCAGGGCGCGACCATTCTCTTGACCCGTGACAACTTCGGCTGCGGCTCTTCCCGCGAGCATGCGCCATGGGCGTTGCTCGATCAGGGGTTCCGTTGCGTGATCGCCGCCAGCTTCGCCGACATTTTCTACAACAACTGTTTTCAAAACGGGATTCTCCCGGTCGTGCTGGACGGCCACCACATCCAGTCCATGATGAATGATGTCCTCGCCAGGTCCGGGTATCAGGCGACCGTGGATCTCGCGGCGCAGACGGTCACGACGCCCGAGGGAACCGCCTACGGGTTCTCGATCGATCCCTTCAGAAAGGATTGTTTGTATCGAGGGCTGGATTCCATCGGCCTCACGTTGCAGCATGAGCCCGCGATCGCAGCCTATGAGGCACGGCGAAAGACCGAGGCCCCTTGGCTGTTTTCCGACCTTCGTCCCTAAGCCAAGGAGACCTGCATGAGCTGGGCGTCCGTGCTCTTCCCTTCATGGTTGTTCAGACCAAAAATCGTGCTCGTGCTGCTTTTCCTGGCGACGGGCGCGCTGTTGGTTGCGTTCAACTACAGTTATTCCGACGGGAACCGGGCCGGCTACATTCAGAAGTTTTCAAAAAAGGGGTGGTTTTGCAAAACACATGAGGGCGAGCTCGCCATGACGACCGTCCCAGGCACGGCGCCCCTTCTATGGGAGTTTACCGTCTGGGACAACACCGTCGCTCATCAGCTGTCGCAGGCGATGGGCAAGCGGGTCGTGTTGCACTACAAGGAATTTCGCTATCTTCCGACCACCTGCTTCGGCGACACCACCTACTTCGTCGATCACTTCGAGGTCCAGGAATAAACGACGTTCGCGGACGGGTCGCGTCCCGGGATGTCGATTGCACAGCAATCGGAGGGTCGGGTGGGTGAGGAAAGTCCGCCGGGGTGGGGCGGGTGTAAACAACGACTTTTCACCGTCCGGCTACAGCCAGCGTTTCTTCCTGAACAACACCAGCATCCCCAGGCCCACAAGCGTCATGACGGCGAGCACCAGAGGATAGCCCCACCGCGCCCTCAGCTCCGGCATGTATTCGAAGTTCATGCCGTAGATGCTCGCGATGAAGCTGAGCGGCATGAAGATGGTGGTGATGACGGTCAACACCCGCATGACGGCATTAAGCCGGTAACTGACGCTCGAAAGATAAATGTCGAGGCTGGCCGCAACCATCTCCCGCAATGTTTCGATGGTGTCAACGATTTGCACGACATGATCGTAGACGTCCCGAAAAAACACTTTCGTCGGCTCGTGGAGAAAGCGGCAGTCCGACCGTGACAGGTTGTTCAGAACGTCGCGGAGCGGCCAGACTGCCCGCCGGAGAAAGAGAAGCTGACGTTTGAGTGCATGAATGTCGTTCAGCGTCTCAGGCTTGGGGTCGTCAACGACCGTCTGTTGCACGGCTTCCAACCGCTCGCCCATCAGTTCCAGAACGGCAAAGTATTGATCCACGATGGCATCGACCAGCGCATACAGCAGGTAATCTGACTCTGACGGACGCAGCCGGCCTTTTCCAGCGCGCAGACGCTCACGGACGGGCTGAAAGACATCGCTCCCGTTTTCCTGAAACGAGATGACGTAGTTTCGGCCGAGCACGAGACTCACCTGCTCAATGGCAATCTCCTTTCGTTCCGTCAACAACAGCATTTTGACGACGAGAAAGAGATACTCCTCGTAGTCGTCGAGCTTGGGACGTTGATCCGTATTCGCCACATCCTCCAGCAACAACGGATGAAGCGAGAACTGTTTGCCCAGCGTCTCAAGCACGTCCATATTGTGGACGCCGCCCACATTGATCCAGACCACTGATTCATCGGCGGGCGGCGACAGCTGGTCCACATGCGCGGGCTGCAGTTCCTCACAGCCCGCGGCATTGTAGCGGAAGACATGGAGGGTGACTTTGTCGGGCCTCCGCTCACCGATGTGCACGAGCGTCCCCGGCGGAAGGCCGGTTTTTTTAGACCGCTTTTGAACCAGTTTCATGCGTCGCTCGACCAGATCGTACTGCCAAGGAATCTGCCTGCCCGTACACGTCTGAGCAGGCTTGTACGCAGGTTGTTGCAGGGGGTCAAGGGGAATCTGGCTGGAGCCGGCAGGTTCTGCTTTTCCCCCTACCGGCAGACCTGCTACCCTGACACCATGGAACGCGAACTTACTATCCTCACGAGTACGATCAGGCAAGCCGGAGAACGGGCCATGGACCTGGCAAAGAAGGGCTTCGAGGTTCACACCAAGAAAGATCGATCGCCCGTCACGACCGCTGATCTCGAAGTCAATCGCATCCTGCATGACATGCAGAACACGCATTTCCCCGACGACGGCTGGCTCTCCGAGGAATCCCCTGACGATCCGGTCCGGCTGGATAAAGCGCGGGTGTGGATCGTAGATCCGATCGATGGCACGAAGGCCTACGTCAACAAACTGCCTGAATATTGCATCTCCGTCGGATTGGTCGAAGCCGGCATGCCGGTATTGGCGGCGATCTTCAACCCTTCAACCGACGAGCTGTTTACGGCCGTTCGCGGTCACGGCCTCAGTGTGAACGGCCGCCCGGTGACCCCTTCGGCTCCGCTTGCCGAACGCACCGAGGTCATGGTCAGCCCATGGGAATATCGCGGAGGTCGCTGGGCCGACCTGGATGGCCGCATCCGATGCCGCCCCATGTTGTCGATCGCGCATGCCTTGGCACTGGTGGCGGCAGGGCGTGTGCAGGCCACGCTTACCATCGAGCCGGAAAACGAATGGGATCTGGCCGCCGGTGTCCTATTGGTCCAGGAAAGCGGCGGCACGGTCGGGGATGCCGAGGGCCGTCCCTTTACCTTCAATCAATCTGTCCCGCGGTTTCGAGGTGTCATTGCCGTCGCCGCGACTGCGGAAGACACGTTGCGCCCGTTTCTTCAGACACATGCGGATCGCGCCCGGATGAAGAAGAGACGGTCATGACGACCATCGCGCTGCTGGGGACAGGCCTGCTCGGCCGCGCCGTCGCGGAACGGCTGCATGCCGTGGGCCACACGGTCATCGCCTACAACCGGACGGCCACCAACGCCCTGCCGCTCAAGCGCCTAGGCATCGCGACTGCAGACTCTGCTGAACGTGCAGTGAGCCAGGCCGACCGTACGCTGCTCTTACTCGCGGATGCAGCCGCGATCCGCGCCACGCTGTTCACCCCTGCCTGTGCGGGTGTACTCAACGGCAAGCCGATCGTGCAGATGGGTACCATTGGTCCCAGCGAAAGCCTGCAGATCCAGCACGAGATCGAACACCTCGGGGGAACCTACTGCGAAGCTCCGGTCCTCGGAAGCGTGGCGGAAGCCAAAGCAGGAACCCTCTTCGTCATGATGGGAGGCACGGCTGAACAGTTCGCCGCCTGGTCATCCATCCTCAGTTCGCTGAGCCGCGAGCCTCGCCTGATCGGACCGGTCGGCAGCGCGTCCGCGCTGAAATTGGCCCTCAACCATTTGATTGCCGCTGAAACTTCGGCCTTCGCGTTGAGCCTTGGCCTGGTCCAGCGCTCCGGCGTTTCCGTTGAGACATTCATGACCATCTTGCGCGAGAGCGCGCTGTATGCGCCGACGTTCGACAAAAAGCTGCCGCGGCTCCTGAAACGCGATTATCACAGCCCGAATTTTTCAACCCGCCACCTCCTGAAGGATGTCCTGCTCGTCCTGCAGGAGGCAGCCGCCCGTGGTCTCGCGACGGAAGCGCTGACAGGCCTGCCGCTGATCCTGGAACGCTGCATCGCGAACGGCCTGGGCGACCTGGATTACTCCGCCCTCTACGACGTCGTCAATCCTCCCGGATCTGGCTCGCCGCCCCCTTAACGACGCGAACCCGGCAATGCTGTGCCTTTTCACTTAATCGTTGAGGATCGATTGGAGACCCGTATACTTGTGTTATCAACGCACCGTGGGAACGGGCTTCTGGATTGCTCGACAGACGATTACCGGTGCCGTTGGACTGCTTCGGCCATTAGGACGTTCGGTCTTTCTCTGTCACCCGTTGACTGAATGCAAAAGACCTTAAACAAAACACTCGACCCTCGTGCCTTCGATCTACTGATCGATGAGAGCTTCATCCGGCAAGCGGATCTGGTCAAGGCGGTGCAGGATAGCCTGCAGCAGGGGGTCGACCTCGAGGAGGTGTTGATCCAGAAATACCGCGTGCCCAAAGCGGCGCTCGGGAAAGCCTTGAGCAAATTCTTCGATTGCCCTTACGTTCCCTTTAATGAGAAAAGTCTCGTCGATGCTCAGCTGACCAAAGATTTGAGCCACGACTATCTCTGGAAACATTCCTGGCTGCCCATGAAGATGCACGACAGCGTGCTCGACGTGCTGATCGACGACCCCCACGACATCGTGAGGGGACACGACATTCAGCGGGCGTTTCCCGGCACAACGATCCGATATGCCGTAAGCCTGAAGTGCGACATCAAGCGCTTCCTGCAATCGACGCTCGGGATGACGGACAGCGGGTCGATCGAGGATACCCTGGGCGAACTGGTCCATGAGGCGAGATCGGAAGCATCAACCGAGACCGACACGGGCGAACTCGACGAAAACGACTCGGCCATCGTGCGGTTGGCCAACCAGATCATTGCCGAGGCCTACCGGCAGGAGGCCTCCGACATCCACATCGAACCGTACTCCGATCGTAAGGAAACGGCGATCCGCTTCCGTATCGACGGGACATGTTCGACCTACATGAGAATCCCCGCCGCTTATCGTCGAGCTCTGGTGTCCCGCATCAAAATCATGTCGAGCCTCGACATCGCCGAGCGGAGAAAGCCGCAGGACGGCAAGCTGCGGTTCAAGCTGAATCGCGACAAGGAGATCGAAGTCCGTGTGGCCACGCTACCGACCGCCGGCAACAACGAAGATATCGTGATGCGGCTTCTCACGGCCAAAGAGCCCATGGCGCTCGAGTCCATGGAGTTTGCACAGCCGACCCTGACGGCGCTGCTGGAAACCATCGAAAAACCGCATGGGATCATTCTGTGCGTCGGTCCGACAGGCTCGGGCAAAACGACGACACTCCATGCGGTGCTGCATCGCCTCAACACGGATGCCAGAAAGATCTGGACAGCCGAGGACCCGATCGAGATCACGCAGGAAGGACTCAGACAGGTTCAGGTGGTGCCCAAAATCGGCTTCACCTTTGCCGCAGCGATGCGATCGTTCCTTCGTGCGGACCCTGATGTCATCATGATCGGCGAAATGCGGGACAAAGAAACCGCCGAAGTCGCGGTTGAAGCCTCGCTGACGGGCCATCTCGTCCTGAGCACGCTGCATACCAACAGCGCCGTCGAGACGGTGATTCGTCTGCTGGACCTGGGCTGCGATCCGTTCAATTTCGCCGACGCCATGCAAGGTGTCCTGGCAAAGCGTCTCTGCAAACGCCTGTGCACGCATTGCAAAGAGCCGTATCATGCCTCTGCCCAGGAGTACGACAAACTGTTCCGCGACTACGGTCCGGCTTCGTGGGAGATCATGGACCTTCCGGTTTACGACCAAGGGTTCACCCTCTATCGCGGGCGCGGATGCGATGACTGCCGTCAGACTGGATACAAGGGACGGCTCGCGCTGCACGAACTCTTGCGCGGGTCCGAGGAGATGAAAAATCTGATTCAAAACCGCGCGAAGATGGCGGACATGATCAGCATGGCGAAAAAGGAAGGGATGATCACACTGCTGCAGGACGGGATACTGAAAGTCCTCGGCGGGCACACGACGTTCGACCAGGTGCGTGCCGTCGCCATGAAATAGCCTCTACGCTTGCTGCTTCATCCTTCTGATTCCAGGAGCTTCACGAACTGCTTGAGCCGTTCTCCGACCTCCTGAGGCATCTTGATGAATTCGACGCCAAACCGCTTGGCGCTGCACCAGCGCACGGCGGCTAGATCGACTTGCACCGGGTCTTCCTCTTCGAGAAGCTGCACTTGGAGTTGAAGATACCCGTCGGTTTCCGCAAGAGTGTCTGACGTGATCGCGCAGCCCTGTCGGGAGATGTTGAGGATGGTGCCGCTTCCGGACACAAAATCCCCCCGGAAGGTGACGGGCCGCTGCACTGCAAATCTGACGTGCTTGCGTTCTTGCATCAGGGCGTGGCAGCGGTCTCGTTCGCTCCGGATGATTTCTTCGTCAGATGAAAGCTCCCGCCTTTTTGGGTCGGCGCCAGATCATCCGCGATTCGGGTATACCACCAACGGCCTTCCCCGTCTGTGAAATCAGGGGACAACTGGACGATAAAGCCTCCCTCACGGTCGTTCTCCTGCTGGACCCATCGGCCGTGCCAGGTGTGGTCGGAAAGCGAATGGGTTTCGAACCGGCCGCCCTTCCATGGATAGGCGCCGTTTCCCTGCTCGTCGAGGATCAAGGTGACGACCGCTCCTTCTTCATAGTCCCATTCGCCGGCCAAGATGCTGCGGTCTTCCTGGACGTCCGAGGGCGTGATCAGCGGCCGGGACATCCCTTCATGGGTCGGAGGGGACGTACAGGCGACCGCCGAGCAGAGCACGAAAGTCGACAGCGCGAAGTTCCACTTCGAGTGGTGCATGATTCATCTCATATCACGGGAGCGCGATACGGACAAGTTATGAGAGCCCTTGTTCACGCAAGGCGGGCGATCCGTCGGCAGGCTTCATCGAGATCCGCATCGGTCTTGGCATAACTGAACCGGATGTACCGCGATCCTTCAGGGCCGGAAAAAAACGCTTCACCGGGAACCCCCGCCACACCGGCGGTTTGAAGCAGATGCATGGCCCGGTCTTTTCCATTTTTCCCGGGCAGCCTCGTCGTATCGGCCAAGACGTAGTAGGCCCCCTGAGGCACAGCAGGCGGCAGGCCTGCTTGAATCAATGCGGCGCAGATGCAATCGCGTTTGTGTTGAAATTCCTTTGCCAGCTGGCGGTAGAAATCCTCCCCCAACTCCCGGATGCCGGCAGCGACACCGGCCTGC
>DASVBB010000088.1:0-18521 GCA_036376045.1 Nitrospira sp. | reverse complement strand
CTCGAAGAGGAGCAGCCACTCTTCTTCAAATGCCCGATCCAGCACCCAGCGCTTCGTCTCCAATGTCTGAATGGGGTAGAGGTCGTAGCCCATGATGTATGGGAGCGGAAGATGGGAGACCGTCGGGATGAGATCACCGAGGAAGAATGCCACCTTACCTTCTGATTCGATTCTGATGCTCTGATGCCAGCGCGTGTGACCGGCCGTGACGATGGCCTTCACCCCGGGAAGCAGTTCGGTATCGCCGTGGAGGAAGTCCCACTGATTGAGGTGTGCGACAGGTGTAAAGTTGTCCCGCCGGTAACTGGCCTTGGTTCGTTCATTGGCGCAGGCGGCATCGTCGAATTCACCGCGTTGAACCACGTACCGCGCTTTCGGAAAGGCGGGACGCAGGGTCCCGTCCTCCGACTTCATCGTGTTGCCCCCCGCGTGATCGAAATGGAGATGCGTGTTGATGACGACGTCAATGTCCTCCGGGTACACTCCGAGACGCTTGAGTGACTCCCGCAGCGTCGGCGCGCGTTCGACGGCAAACATGCTCTGAAATTTCCCATCTTCCTTGGCCCCTAGGCCGGTATCGACGAGGATATACTGCCCGTGCGCCCTGATGAGAAGGGCCGTGAGACTCAGGGGAACCCGATTCAACTCGTCCACCGGACAACATCGCTCCCACAAGACTTTAGGAACGACTCCAAACATGGCTCCGCCGTCCAACGCGAACCGGCCGTCGCTCACGGGATAGATGTCGAATGCCCCCAGCTTCATGAAATATCTCCGATTTCTACTCTCACCCCGGCGCCGGCACCCGCGCCTACGTCACAGCACCACCGGTTCGTGATAGACACCATAGATCTCTTGAAGTGCCGAACAGATTTCTCCCACCGTCGCCTTGGCCTTCACCGCCTCGATCAAATAGGGCATCACGTTTTCGCCGCATGATGCTGCTTCCTGCAGTTCTTCAACAGCACCGGCCATCCTGAATGGATCGCGGGTCTTGCGGAGGTCCGACAAATGCGCAACCTGTTCTTGCTCGACCTGCGGTCCGATCTTCAATGTCGGAATCGGATGGGCGCTTTCCTCCACATACTGATTGATTCCGACGATGATGCGCTGCCCTTGCTCAACTTCCCGTTGATAACGCTGTGAGGCATCGAGGATCTCCCGCTGCGGATACCCCCGTTCGATCGCCTTGACCATGCCGCCCATGTCGTCCAGCCTGTGGAAATACTCCAGCGCCCCCTCCTCCAACCGGTTTGTGAGTGTTTCAACGAAGTACGAGCCGCCGAGCGGATCCACACTGTTGGCCACCTCGCTTTCGTGCGCGATGATTTGCTGTGTACGCAGGGCGAGCTTCACCGCTTCTTCAGTCGGCAAGGCGAGCGTTTCATCCATGGAATTGGTATGAAGCGATTGGGTTCCCCCCAGCACGGCTGCAAGCGCCTGAATCGTCGTCCGGACCACGTTGTTCATCGGCTGTTGAGCCGTGAGCGAGCATCCGGCGGTCTGAGCATGGCAGCGGAGCTGGGCGGAGCGCGGATCTGTAGGATGATGCCGGCGCGTGATCTCTCTCGCCCAGAGCCGGCGCGCGGCTCTGAACTTGGCGATTTCTTCGAAAAAGTCGTTGTGGACGTTAAAAAAGAAGGAGAGCTGAGGCGCGAATTGATCCACGGAGAGACCGGCTTTCATCGCCGCCTCCACGTAGGTGAGCCCATTGTACAGGGTGAACGCCAGTTCCTGCACCGCCGTCGAACCGGCCTCTCGGATGTGGTACCCGCTGATGCTGACCGGGTGCCACTTGGCTACATGCTCCGTGCAGTAGGCAATCGTGTCCGTGATCAGTCGAAGTGATGGTTCCGGCGGAAAGAGCCATTCTTTCTGGGCGATGTATTCCTTGAGGATGTCATTCTGTAAGGTGCCGCCGAGCTGTTCGAGCGGGATGCCGCGTCGTTGTGCGACTGCCAGGTACATGGCAAAAATGACGGGCGCCGGTCCATTGATCGTCATGGACGTCGTCACCCGGTCGAGCGGAATGCCGTCGAACAAGCGCTCCATGTCCTCCAGCGAGGAGACCGCCACGCCGCAGTGACCGATTTCACCGTGCGCACGCGGATCATCCGCATCGATTCCCATGAGCGTCGGCATATCGAATGCGACGCTGAGACCGGTCTGACCATGCTCGAGCAAATACTTAAAGCGGCGGTTCGTATCGTCGGCGGAGCCAAATCCAGCGAATTGCCGCATCGTCCACAACCGGCTGCGGTACATCGTGGGATACACACCGCGCGTATATGGATACGCACCGGGAGCTCCCAGATCGTCCTGGGGTGACCAATTCTTAAGGTCATCGCTGGTATGCACACGGTTAATTCCAAGGCCTGACAATGTATGGAATTGAGCTTGCCGTTCTTGCATCGACCCACCTTTACATCTTTTGAGCGGCCGCCTCACGCCGCGCGCCGCTGCCGTCGTAGAGATAGAAGCCGTGTCCGGTCTTTCGGCCCAGCCTGCCCGCTTCCACGTAGCGGCGCAGCAATGGGCATGGACGAAATTTGGGATCACCAAGATCCTGATGCAGGACCTCGCAAATGGCGAGTACCGTGTCCAAGCCAATGCGGTCAGCCAGGGCCAGCGGGCCGGCCGGATGATTGGCTCCAGTCGCCATCGCCAGGTCGATGTCCTCTGCCGAAGCCACTCCCTCATCCAGGGCGTAGACGGCTTCGTTGATCATGGGCATCAGAATGCGATTCACGATAAAGCCGGGCACGTCTTTGGCCACGACCGGCACCTTTCCAAGTTTGCGCACAAAATCCATCGCCACGTGCAACGTCTCTTGAGAAGTCTCCCGACCTTGCACGATCTCCACGAGCCGCATGACGGGGGCAGGATTCATAAAATGCACGCCGACCACTTGATCCGGCCGGCCGGACACCGCGGCTAATTTCGTAATCGAGATCGAAGACGTATTGCTGGCGAGAATTGCGTCCGGCTGGCAGACACGGCGGAACTCTCCAAAGAGCGCCTGCTTGAGGACAATGTCCTCGGGGATCGCCTCGATGACCAGCTGCACGTTCTGCAATTGATCAAGGTGTGCCATCGGATGGACGAGCGTCATGGTCGCTTCTGCTTGACGACGCGACAGGCTTCCGTTTTCAACGGCTCGGTCGAGGCTCACGCGAATCTTGGAGATTGCCTCGGCGAGCAGCGACTCGGCGAGGTCCACGAGCAGCACGTGATACCCGGCTGAGGCGCAGACCTGCCCGATCCCGCGGCCCATCTGCCCGGCGCCTACGACGCCGATCGTCTTGATATCGTCGAACTGCATGGTCGACCCGTCATTCGTCCTACGACCGCTGCACAATCATCGCCAACGCTTCTCCGCCTCCGATACAGAGGCTGGCCAATCCTCGCTTCGCGCCCCGGGCTTCCATGGCATGGAGCAACGTCGTGAGGATTCTGGCCCCCGTGGCACCGATGGGATGCCCAAGGGCCACCGCGCCTCCGTTCACATTCACCTTTTCGGCGGCCAGACCCAATTCCCGGTTGATGGCCAGAGAGACCGCCGAGAAAGCTTCGTTGATTTCGAAAAGGTCGATGTCTTTGATCGTAAGGCCCGTGTGCTTGAGCACTCGCTTGATCGCCTCGATCGGGGCGATTGTAAACCACTCGGGCGCCACTGCCGCTCCGGCGTAGCCGACGATATGGGCCATCGGGGTCAACCGACGACGCTTGGCTTCCTCTTCGGCCATGACGACCAGAGCCGCAGCTCCGTCATTACACGACGGGGAATTGCCCACGGTCAGGATACCGTTCTCCTGAAACGCCGGCTTTAAGTCGCACATCTTCCGGAGATCGACCCGATTCGGCTCCTCGTCCTCCACGACCGGCATGGCCGGGCCTTTGCGCTGCGGCACATCAACCGGCACGAGTTCTTGCTTGAAGGCACCCGTCGCCATGGCTTCACGCGCGCGACGATAGCTTTCAAGGGCAAAGTCGTCGACCTCCGTTCGTGTCAAAGCGTACTTGCTAGCGCACAACTCTCCGCCGTCGCCCATGTGGAAGTTGTTGTAGACGTCCCACAAACCGTCCTTGATGAGACTATCCACCAGTTCTTTGTGACCAAGCTTGTACCCCTGACGCGCGTTCTCGAGGAGATAGGGAGCGCGAGTCATGTTTTCCATTCCGCCTGCCACGACGATCTTCGCTTCCTTGAGCCCGACCGCCTGGGCCGCCATGATGACCGTCTGGATACTCGATCCGCAGACCTTATTGACGGTCACCGCGCCGATCGACTGCGGGATTCCCGCACCAATCGAGGCCTGCCTTGCCGGAGCCTGACCAAGACCGGCACTCAAGACACAGCCCATATACACGGCCTCCACATGCTCAGGAGCCAGACGAACCCGCTGTAACGCCCCGGCGATAGCAACGCTTCCCAACTTCGTTGCCGAAACGGTGCTGAACACGCCGTTGAAGCTTCCCATCGGCGTTCTTGCAGCGCTGACAATGACGGCATTCGATGATGGCTTCACAACATTTGCTCCCAATGACTTTGTGCGAGATAGTCTTTCACTTTGGCCATGAACTGATCCGCCGTTGCCCCATCGATGACCCGATGATCGAACGTGAGGCTGAGATACCCCATCGGTCTGATCGCAATCGCTTCGTTGATGATGACGGCACGCTTCTGAATCGCGCCCACCCCGAGAATGGCAATCTGCGGCTGATGAATAATCGGGGTGCTGAACAAGCTGCCGAAGCCACCATGATTGGTGATGGTAAATGTTCCGCCTTGCACCTCATCGGGGCTGAGTTTTTTAGCCCTTGCCCGTTCGGCCAAATCCGCGATCTCCTTCCCTAACTGCGTGAGCCCTTTCCGGTCGGCATGCCGTATTACTGGTACGAGCAGCCCGTCTTCCAGCGCCGTGGCGATGCCGATATGAAGATCTTTCCAGACGACGATGCCCTGGTCTCCCCAGGACGAGTTCACGATCGGAACATCGCGGAGGGCTTTCGTGACGGCACGGACGACAAACGGGAGATAGGTCAGGTTTCGGCCTGCTCTGAACGTGGCCACACTCGAATAGTCAGCCTCAAACACTGTGCTGACGTGCGCGGACGTCTGCCGGCTTTTCACCATCCGCTCGGCGATGGTCTTGCGCATCTGCGTCAAGGGCAGCACTTCCTCTCCCATCGACCGCTCAGCTGCCTCCGGTGACGCCTTGCCGGCAGGCGCGCTCCGCGAAACGAATTCCAGCACATCTTTTTTGCTCACGCGCCCGCCCGTGCCTGTCCCTTTTACATGAGTCAAATCCACTCCATGTTCCTTTGCCAACTGTCTGACCGCAGGAGAATGATGTTCTTCGCCCGGCGCCGCCGGTTCGACGGGACGAACCACGACACCACCCACTCGATGAACCACTTCCGAGGGTGCTGTGTTGTCGATCCGTGCCAACAGGGTTCCCACCGCGACGGTTTCGCCGGCCTTCACAAGAATTTCGTTCAAGACACCGGTTGCCGGGGAAGGGACCTCTAAATCCACCTTTTCCGTTTCGACCTCCAACAGAGACTGGTCTTTTTCAATGGCTCCACCGAGTGGAATCAGCCATTTCACGACCGTTCCCTCCGCGATGCTTTCGCCGAGCTGGGGCATGATGATGTCAGTCGCCACGATCACACTCCCACGGGTATTGTCCCTACTCGCCTCGCTCCGCCCGTCAATACGCTGCCAGTGTACGCGCCGCAGTCACGATGTCAGCCGTCTTCGGCAGAAAATACTCCTCCAGAGGGGTGCTGAAGGGAACCGGCGTGTCTGGCGCGGCAATACGCAGGATCGGGCCGTCCAAGCTGTCGAAACACTCTTCCGCCAAGAGGGCGGCAATTTCGGCGCCGATACCGCCGGTCTTGTTATCCTCATGCAGCACGATGGCCTTGCTGGTCTTATGCACCGACGAGAAAATCGCTTCCTTGTCGAGTGGCGCCAGCGTGCGCAGGTCCACGACTTCCAGATCGATGCCTTCCTTGGCGAGCATTTGCGCCGCGTCCAACGCGAGATGGACCATGGCCCCATAGGTGATCACCGAGATATCGTTACCGGCACGCTTCACGTCGGCTTTGCCGATCGGGACGATGTAATCCTCCTCGGGCAGCGTCGACTTGATTCGCCGGTAGAGAAATTTATGCTCGAAGTAGATGACTGGGTTCGGGTCACGAATTGCGGCCTTGAGCAGACCCTTCGCATCGTAGGGCGTCGAGGGAGCGACGAGTTTTAGGCCGGGCGAATGGAAGAACCAGCCTTCGGGGCATTCCGAATGGAACGGTCCACCGTGAATCCCGCCGCCGAATGGAGCGCGGATGACCATCGGTACGGCAGCACCCCATCGGTAGTGATTCTTGGCCGCCACCTCAGTGATTTGATCGAATGCGCAAGAGATGAAGTCCGCAAACTGCATTTCGACCACCGGACGCAAGCCCATCATGGCGGCCCCGATGGCCGCGCCGACGAAACCGGATTCGGCCAGCGGAGTATCAAGGACTCTCCATTCACCATACTTGTCTAAAAAGCCTTCGGTAATCCTGAAGGCCCCACCATATTGGCCGATGTCCTCCCCCATCAGAAACACTCGCTCGTCTCGTGTCATCTCTTCATCCAGCGCTTGCGAAATGGCTTCAAGGTACGTGACTTCTCCAGTCGCCTGCGGTGTTGCAGTAGTCATGCGGCGCTCCTTGAATGGATGGCTTTGTGAGTGATATCGGCATCTGTGGCAAAAACTCCTTCCAGGACTTCCGGTCCCTCCGGAAGCGGGCTCTTTTCGGCAAACTCGAGCCCAACTTCGATCTCCTTCTTCGCCCGCTCACCGACCTCGTGAAAGTAGGTTTCATCCCCATAACCCAACGCCACGAGCAGGCGCTCCGCTTTCAGAATCGGATCGCGGGTTTTCCATTCTTCAAGAAGTTCCGGCGGGACGTATTTGGCCGGGTCATGCTCGGAGTGGCCGTGCATACGCATCGTTTTGAACTCGAAGAAGGTTGGCCCTTCGCCGGCACGGGCTCTCGCTATACCGCGCTTGGCCGCCAGATAGACGGCCGCCACGTCGTTGCCGTCCACAATTTCGCCCGGCATCCCATACGCCTTGGCCCGGTCAACGACGTCGGAAATGGCCATTTGCAAACGGAGCGGCGTCGAATAGGCATACTGATTGTTGGTGCAGAAGAACACCACGGGGAGTTTCCGCACCGCCGCAAAATTCATAGCCTCGTGGAAATCTCCACGGCTGGTTCCCCCGTCGCCGGTCCCGGCGACGATGATGCGCGATTCGCCCCTCATCTTGAAGGCCAAGGCCGCGCCGGTCGCTACCGGCAAGTTATCCGCCAGATGACTGACAAAGCCGATGATTCCGCGCTTGAGGTCACCCATGTGCACGTTGCCGTCCTTACCTTTGGTCGGGCCCGTGCGTTTTCCCAAGTACTGCGCAAGCACTTCGCCCGGAGTGATGCCTCGAATCAGAAAGGCCCCCATATCGCGGTGAAATGGGGCGATCACGTCGTCTCGTTCCAGGGCAGAGGCGTATCCCACGGCAATGGCCTCCATGCCATGACTCGTGTAGCAGCCGCCGACGATGCGCCCCTGACGATAGAGGGCGGTGATGCGGTCCTCCAGCGTCCTTGTGAGACGAAGGTAGAAATACATCTGGAGCAGATCGCCGCGTTTGATTTCGTTTCTCACGTCTGCCAGCTCCATGAGCACCTCCTCTAAGAGTGGGCGTCAGATTTCAGGCATGTCTTTCCACGACAACAGCGGTTTGTTCTGCCGACAGAGCGGACATTGCGCAGGTTCCCACTGCGGCATATCGAGGTCCGCGGCGTAGTAAAAAGGGTATTGCGAGACCAAGTCGTTCACCATGGGGAATTGACCGCTGTCGCGCCTGGCGAACACCATCATCCCGATCAGGCGGCCGCCGCTGTCGGTGACGACCTTTCCGAGCTTGCTCACGCAATTGCCGCGTGTGGTCACATCATTGAGCGCAAGAAATCCTTCCTGAGCGGCGACAGCTCCGACCTTGATTTCGGTACCAATCCGTCCCGTCTCCCCGCTGTAGGGAGTCAACGTCACGCGCAAGGGCGTCGTGCCTTGCAGGCGGTCCGCAATACGTTGAGCCAGCAGTTCCGCCGCTGAGGCTGTTGCCAGTAGTCCGGTGACCGCGTCGGGCCGGAATGTTCGCTTGATCCAGCCGGCCATATCGTCCGCAATGAGGTCAATCAAATCGGGAAAGCGAGCGATGGATTCGAATCTCAGATAGGTGGCGGTGTGATGACCTGACACGACCTCGACATGTGTATCGAGGAAGACCGATCGAGCCGATCGTACAATGTTCAAAATGTCCCATTCGCTCAGATTGGTCTGGGGCCCTGCTCGAATAATGGTGGCGAGCTTCGCATCAATCTCCGGCGTCGCGTACAGGGCTCGATGGCGTTGCTCAAGTTCCGCGAGGGCCTGCTCTGCCGTGATCGTGGTCATGGGGCCTCCCGACTACCTGGGCCGATGACCTGTGTCCTCAGCACGCCAATCGGCTGAATTTCCAATTCCACCACATCACCAGGCTGTAGGAAGCGGTCTAATTCCAATCCGCAGCCACCTCCCACCGTTCCCGACCCGAACACATCGCCGGGATAGATCGTTTCTCCCCGTGAGACATGCGCAATCATTTGAGGAAATGACCAATGGATGGTCCCGAAGCATCCTCTGGACCATTCTTCCCCGTTCACTCTGGCAATCATCGTCAGGGCACCAAGATCGGCAATTTCCTCCGGGGTCAGGAGGCATGGCCCCAGGGCGGTAGCGAAATCTTTTCCTTTTGCGGGTCCGAGACGGCAGGCCATTTCTTGAAACTGGATGTCGCGCGCGCTGAAGTCGTTCATAATCGTATAGCCGGCGATATATTCCCCGGCCTGCCGTTCCGGAATGTCCCGTCCCTTTCGTCCGATGATGCAGGCCAATTCCAGTTCATAGTCCAGTTTAGTCGTCTCGAGCGGCCAGGGCAGCGGGTCATCAGGTCCGATGATCGTGCGGTGGTTCCCCTTGTAGTACACGGGAAACTTGTACCATTCGGAGGGAATCGGCTGGCCCCGTTTCTTCGATGTCGCGGCAATGTGGTTTTCGAACGCGATGAAGTCCCGGAGAGAGGACGGATTGGGAAGTGGTGCAGCGAGTCTGACGGCGTGACGGTGATGAAAAATCGTTTCCGATGCCGGCCCTTGCGTTGAAACGCCGATGTTGGTCACATAATCCACCGCCCGTCGCGCTGCCGCTAGAGTGGACGCCCCTCCTTCGAGGAATTCGAGCATGTTGGATGGCACCTGGGCATCGGCCAACCGGCGCGGCTGCGCTTCCGCTTGATCCGACAGCCATCGGGCATAGGCCATGTTCACATCCACCACGTGCGGACCGTGCAGTGCACCCACGCGGGAAAATGATCCGAGAGGAGTGTCGATCCGGAACGTCGCCAGTTTCATCGATGGCTCCAGCTCAGGGCATAATCCTTCATTTCCATCGCATCCATGTCCTTTCCCACGGTGAATGGATGCTTCGATTCGATCATGACGGCAACCTCGGTCGTATGCGTCTTGGCCTTGCTCGATTCCACAGCATTGGGCTGCGGCCCGTGGTGAATCCCTTGAGGATGCAGGGTGAGCATGCCGGGCTGAACGCCGGCCCGGCTGAAAAATTCGCCCGCGTGGTAGAAGAGGACTTCGTCATAGTCCATGTTCCGATGGTAAAAAGGCACCCGCAGTGCCTCCGGGTCGGTCTCTAACGGGCGCGGAGCAAAGGTGGAGATGAGACAACCACCGGCTTTGAACGTACCGTGTACGCTCGGCGGAAGGTGGTAACGCGGGCTGGTGACCGGTCTGAAATCACGTACGTTCAGTTTGGCAACCCAGAGATCCCCTTTCCATCCCACGACATCCATCGGATAAAAGGGATAGACCACGTGCGTCCAGGTTGCTTGACGCTTGATGCGGACTTCCCACTCTGGTCTCTCAGCCCCGTGCGGCTCGGTCACAACCAGTTCCGGCGCGACAAGAACTCCTTTGTCGAAGAGCGCATGCTGGCCCAATGGCCCGCGTTCCGCCAAAGTGATGGGTTCAGGTGTTTCAACGACGAGAAACAGGGAAGGACCGCCATCCACATGCACGCGATAGGTCGTCCCCTTGGGAATGACAATGTAATCGCCGGGCTCGTAACTTAACGTCCCATAATCGGTCTCGAATCGCCCCATTCCTCGATGAACAAAATAGACGACATCGCCATCCGAATCGCGCACGAAATACTGCATCGTTTCGGCCCGGTGCGAAAAGTACAGGCGAACATCCTGGCTGTGCATCAGGACAATGGGGTTCTCAGAAGCAGGTGCCTGACACTGGAAGGCGCGAGGTTTGAGCGGTCCCTCAATCCTCACCCACCCGGTCGGCGGATGGCTCCTATAGAGATGCGAGGCCGGCCCCACGAAGCCGTCACGCCCGTGTTCTTCTTCGCAAATTCCTTCAGGGATACCGACATGCGCTTGTCGGGGAACTTTCCCTTTACTATTGAGATACATGCCGACCTCCGCTCACGCAGCGTTCATGACGCTTTTTTCAGCGATGCATGCGAGGAGCGAGAATCCTTGGAGTCATAATCGATGATCGTTCGTTGGCTTCCGGATGCCTGGTCCCGCTCGATGTCCTTATACAGGGACTCGACGGTGCTGCGGACAAACGTCTTGGCACGCTCCTCTCCATGCTCACGTTGCGTTAATTCAATGAAGAGACCGCTTCCCGGAAATAGTGGATAGGTGAATCGCTGTTTGAGAGGGCCGAATCCGTCGCGCCCTTCCTTGACGGCTCCGCTGAACTTGACGCCGTGGGCTTCCCACTCGCGACACACGGCTTCGATGTCATCCACTTCTAGCGCGACGTGTTGGACGCCTTGGCCATACCGCTCGATAAAGTCAGTGATCTGGGACTTATTGGCCTTGTCACGGCCTTGCATGAGGGCGATTCGTGCGGCACCGCATTGGACAACAACGGTATCCATAGAGGATTTATCACTGCCAACATCTCGCGCCGACCAGATCACTTCAAAACCTAAAACCTTGGTGAACAGGAACTCGGCCTCCTCCAGATTTTCCACGCAGAGAGTGATGTGATCGATGCTTCTTGGCTCAATCATGGTAAAAACCCTCCCCTCCGCGAAGGTGACCAAGACGACATTCCACCGGCATCAACAGACTGACCCAATACATAGTTTACATTGCATAATAGAATAGTACTATTAATATGAATATCTGGCAACATCTTTCTCGAACATTCTTCTAGTGCTCACAAGCGGAATGCCAATGTCAGAAGGACGTATTACGCACATTCGTTTCTTGCAGGAATGATATAAAAGGTATATTATCAAATCGTAGTGAATCGGCAATTGACTCTCCCGCTCCACTCCTCGCCTGGAGGGATTGTCATGACATTCCATCAAGACATGCGACGACTTGTGCTTGAGCACGGCGCCATCAACAATGCCTACCTCGCTCGCTTCCGCGCCGGACAGCTTTCAGACAAGGAATTCAAGGCATTCGCCGTCGAGTTCTATAACTTCGCAAGGTTCTTCCCCCGCATTCTTGTCGCCCAGCTCGTAAATACTGAGGACGAACACGTTGCTGACGAGCTCACGAAGGTGCTCTATTCCGAACTGGGGGACGGTCAAAGCCGCCATCGCCACGAACTCCTCTACCGCGACTTTCTGCGATCGGCAGGCATCGATATCCACGATGCCATGACCAGGCCGATGCTTCCATCGACACGCAGCTATATCGAGGGCATGGAATATCTCTATAGCGACGGCAATCATACGAAAGCGCTCGGCGCCTCTTTCGGACTGGAGAACATGGCCATCACCATGTGGGATCATCTGATTCCCGGGCTTACGCTATTGAAGTCCACCGCCTATCCTCAGATGGACATCACCTACTTCACCTTTCACCGAGAGCTTGAAAGCACACACGAAGAGGCGATGGAACATGCTGTCGAAGCGGTTGAGGGCGCTGGACCGCAGGGCTTGACGGATCAGGACAAGGAACACTTTCGTGCCGGAGCGATCGCCGTGCTCGATTATCTGGAAGGATTTTGGATGGGTCTGGAGCGGCAGAGATTTCCCGACGACACACCCCGCCCCATCTATCATCACGCGGCATAATGACGACGAAAGAAGGGTTGCATGTCTGAAATCTCTCCCTATCTTCAGGCGATCAAGGAGCGGTATGACCTCGGCAGCGATTATGCACTGGCCGAAAAGCTGGGCATTGCGCAGCCGGATGCCAACTTGATCCGTCGTGGCCTCAAGATTCCCAAACCGGAGATCTGCATCAAGATCGCGAAGCTGCTGGACAAGAATCCGGTCGAGTTGCTGTTGATTGCGCAAAAAGCCAAGGCCCCAAGCGCGGCCAAACAATATTGGACTCTGGCATTGACGGCGGTTGACGTCATGCTCCACGTCCCCAAGAACCCTCGGTATATCCCGCGGAAGGTCGAGGCGATTGGGCGTGAACTCCGGCAGCTCGAGACGCAAACACTGACCTACGAAGGCGCTGAGGCGAATGCCGAGGCGGTGCGGCTTGTGCAAACGGCCGACCGGTCCATCGATGCCGTTATGGAGCGCTGGAACATCTGGAAGAAGGGCGAGGCCCTCTATCCGAACTACCTCCTGGCCAATCAGGTTGCCGCAAAGCGAGGCGTCGTCATCCGTCGGCTCTTGGTATTGACCAAGGAACAGATGCAGCAGGAGGCTGTCGTGGACGATGCCGTACAGGTCATGGACGATCAGCACCGGTCCGGGATCAACATCTTTTATGCCTTCCGGGAGCAACTCGACCGGTCTCCCGCTTTCCGGCGATTTGAAGATGATTATCGGCGCCAAGGAGCTGCGACTGATCTCAACGCCGCGATGTTCGACCGCGAGATTCTCATCTTCTCTCAGTCCTACGGCCAGATGGAACTGGGAGTTCTCGGAACGCCGACACCCATCACGATGATCAACCAATTGCAGATTACATGGAAGCCGGACCTGCTCAGGGATTTGGATCCGGCTCCTCTCTTCGATATGACGCGGTACGTATTCGAGTATTCCGGTCCGCAGGGATTCAGGATAGAGTTGGCGCGGCTCAAGAAGGCGTCCTCATGAAATTTCCCTCCGAGCCATTCAAGATCAAAGTCGTCGAACCGATTCGACGCACCACACGTGCAGAGCGCGAACGGTTGTTGCATGACGCCGGCTACAACCTCTTCCGGATCCCGGCCGAAAGCGTATACGTTGACTTGCTGACTGACAGTGGCACCTCCGCCATGAGCGACCACCAATGGGCAGGCTTGATGCTCGGAGACGAATCGTATGCCGGCAGCAGGAACTATTATCACTTCGAGGAGACGGTCCGTTCGATCTTTGGTTACCGATACGTCATTCCCACGCACCAGGGCCGGATGGCCGAAAACCTGCTCTTCTCCACCGTTGTGAAGACGGACATGTGCGTTCCCAATAATATTCACTTCGACACGACGAGAGCGAACATCGAGCATCAGGGCGCGCAGGCCATCAACGCAGTGGTCAAAGAGGCCTACGACCCGCACGATGAATCGCCCTTCAAAGGGAATATGGATCTGATGCGGCTGGAAGAACTTATCAACCGCCTCGGACGGGATAAGATCCCCTTGGTGCTATTGACGATCACGAACAACAGCGGCGGGGGGCAACCGGTGTCGATGGAGAATATCAAACAGACCCGGGCGCTCTTGAATCGGTACCGTATTCCTCTGTTTTTTGATGCCTGCCGCTTCGCTGAAAATTGCTTCTTCATCAAGGAGCGGGAGCCGGCCTATGCGAACCGCTCCATTCCGGATATCGCTCGCGAGCTGTTCAGCTATGGAGACGGCTGTACCATGTCCGCCAAGAAAGACGGCCTGGTCAACATCGGCGGATTTCTCAGCCTCAATGATGAAGGATGGGCTCGGGACATTACAAACATGCTCATTCTGGTCGAAGGATTTCCGACCTACGGCGGACTGGCGGGTCGTGACCTGGAGGCGATGGCCATAGGATTACGTGAGGTCCTCGATGAGGACTATCTCGGCTTCCGCGTCGGCCAGGTCCGGTATTTGGGAGAACTCCTTGATCAAAGCGGCGTGCCTATTCTCAAACCGATCGGAGGACACGCCGTCTATTTGAACGCCAAAGAATTTCTTCCACACATTCCGCAGGACCAGTTTCCAGCTCAGGCTTTGGCCGTCGCGCTGTATCGTGACTACGGCATCCGTGGCGTCGAAATCGGCACCGTCATGTTCGGAAAAAAGGAGACCGGGACCGGTCGGATGCTTCATCCTGAGCTTGAAATGGTCCGACTCGCCATCCCGAGACGTGTCTATACGAACATGCAGATCGGATACGTCGCCGAATCGATCGCCGACCTCTACCGCCGCCGTGAGACTCTTCATGGTCTCACGATGACGTATGAGGCACCGATGCTGCGTCACTTCACCGCGCGATTCGAGGAATTGGATCACACGGCGCCTGTCTGACGCATGCGCTCTTGAAGGAGATCCCTATGACCCAGCTCTTCAAAGGTCTGGAGCAGATCGAAGAAGCGCGCGAACGGATCTCGGGCGAGAGCTTTATGTCAGGGCTTTTCGCCGGCAAGCCCGATTTCTCTCTCCTCCTGACGCCGGTTGAACCTGCTGAGCAGAAGGCGGCCTGGGAAGAGTTTCGCCCCAAGTTGGAACGTTTTCTCATCGATCATGTCGATCCGGACGAAATTGAGCGGACGGCCAAGATTCCGGATTCCGTCATGAAAGGTCTGTTCTCAATCGGTGCTTTTGGTATGAAGATTCCCAAGGAGTATGGCGGGTTGGGTTTTTCATACCAGAACTACGGGCGCGCCCTCGTACTCATTGCCGGATGGAGCAATATTCTTGCGCTTACCGTCGCCGTGCCCCAATCCATCGGTATCGCGATGCCGTTGCTGCTGTTTGGGACCGAAGAGCAGAAGCGGCGGTATTTGCCGATCGTGGCCCGCGAAGCAGTGTCTGCATTCGCACTGACCGAACCCATCACCGGGTCGGATGCCGCCAATATCACGACCGAAGCCGTGCTCGATGAGGACGGGACCTACCTGGTCAATGGTGAGAAACTCTGGTGCACGAACGCTCCCATCGCGCGGTATGTCACGCTCATCGCTCGTGTGCCGGCGAGATGTGAGAAACATGGAGGCCGCACCGTCTGGACTGCCGTCCCGCAAGGCAGAACGGCGGAGCAATCCGTCCATACGGCGTTTGTGCTCGATATGCAAACACCGGGAGTGCTGATTCGACAGCGCTGTCAATTCGAAGGATGCCGCGGAATCGAGAATGGACACATCATGTTACGCGATGTTCGCATTCCCGCGTCAAATGTGATCGGCGAAATCGGGCGTGGACTCAAGTACGCCCTGACAATTCTCAATGTCGGTCGCGCGGTGAGCATTCCGGCCATCTGCCTGGGTATGGCAAAACAAGCCTGGCAGCCGACGCTCGATAGAGCGAATAGCCGGGTCACATTCCAACGACCGCTCGCTGAGCGGCAGACCCAGCAGATGCGGGTGGGTCGGATGGCCGGGCGCCTTTTTGCGATGGAGGCCCTCGCATCTGCCGTCTGGCGGATGGCGGACCAACACCGATATGACGTCAGAATTGAGGCGGCAATCGCCAAGCTGTTCTGTTCCGAGACCACGATCCAGTTCCTGAAGGATTCCCAGACGATCTTCGGCGGTATGGGATATGAGACCGCGGATTCGAAGCGAACCCGCGGGGAACCGGCTTTCGGCATCGAACAACTGGTCCGTGATGCCGAAATGTATCGGATCGGCGAGGGCGCAACCGATATCTTACGTCCCTTCGTCGCGCGCGAGGCGCTCAACATGCACCTGGAGCGGGCACGGAACTATTTCGATGAGACCATCAACCCTGCCAAGCGGCTTGTGGAAATTGGGCGTCTCATCCTATTTTACGCGCCTTGGTACGTGAACCGATGGCTGCCGGGCCGGTTGCCGTCCCAGGGTGTCTTCCGTCACACGCATGTGCGCTCTCACCTTCGATTTGTCGAATGCGCGAGCCGCCGGCTCGCTCGTGCCGTCCTGTACGCCATGCTGTGGCATCGGCAATCGTTGCGAGACGACCAAGGGCGACAAAATCGCATGGAATCGGTGGGTGAGGATCTCATGCTGATTGCGGTCACCAGCCTCTACGCAGAAGTACATGAAAGAACCGTAGGACAGACGGAAATCTGGGATCTTGCCGAAGAGGTGTTTGCCGAGGCTCGCTCCCGCATCACGAAGCACACTCGAGAACTTGTCATCAACAACGATTCGCCACCGACGATCGTCGGGACAAAAGCATTGAGCGGACGCTACCCACTCCTCTCACAGGGAATCATCGAGCGGACTCTTGAAGACTATCGGGTGCATGGAGACGACATCCCGTCGCGTCTCCATGACAAGCACGAGCCCGCCATCGTCTGATGAGGCCAGCTTCGCTAGGACAAGTTGATGCGCGCATGGCTGATGGACACCTATGAGGGCGTTGAGAGGCTTCGCCTCGATCACGTGCACGATCCACATCCCGAGCGGGATCAGATACTCCTGAATGTACGATTCGCAGGACTCAACCCCGCCGATGCCTTTCTCGCCTCCGGGATGTATCCAGCCAAGCCAAGACTTCCTCACGTTCTCGGTCGCGATGGCGCCGGTGAAGTCATGGCGGTGGGCACCGATGTGCGTGACCTCCGGCCGGGAGACACGGTGGGAATATTACGGTGTGACGTGGGCGTTGATGTTTGGGGCACTCTGGCCGAACAAGTCGTCGTCCCTGCCGAGAGCGTGGCTACTCTTCCCCATGGCTGGTCGCTCCAAGAAATGGCTGCAGCCCCGTTGGTGTTCTTAACGGCCTGGCAGGCACTTACCCAATGGAGCGATCCTCCGGCTCCTCCCGCTGCAGGATCCAGGATTCTCGTGACCGGCGCATCAGGCGGTGTCGGGGTGGCAAGCGTGCTTCTTGGAAAATCGATGAACCTGACGGTGGTGGCCTTGTCACGTCACGCACAGAAGCGGGACAGGTTACAGGAACTCGGGGCCGATTTTGTGTTCGACCCGAACGAACCCCATCTTATGAAGATGATCAGTGGCGCGATCACGCCAAAGAAACTCGACCTTGTGATCGACAGCGTTGGGGGCGCGCTTCTACCTCAGCTCATAGGGCTCCTCGGCTATGGGGGACACATCAGCGTCGTCGGGAGAAGCGGCGGACCAGTGCCAGAATTCAATACGGCCACATTGCTATTCCGTCGCATTCGCATGGGAGGCGTCGCCGTCAGCGACTATAGCGCCCGGCAGGCTCAAGTTATATGGAAGGAGATCGTTGGTCGGCTCGATGCCATGGGACGACGACCACAGATAGACAGCATTGTCCCATTCGGGAAAGTGAAAGAGGGGTTCAGCCGGTTGGCAGCAGGTCCCATGGGCAAAGTGCTCGTCCAAGTGCGTGAAGGCAGGGAAGCCGGGAATTGACAGGTCTGAGGAATATTGCGATGCTCCCATTTCGACTGCTCGACCTCACCCTTCCCTCCCCTGCTGAAAATCTTGCCCTCGATGAGGCGTTGCTTGAGGACCTCGAGGAGAGCGAACACGATCCGGTGCTTCGATTATGGGAAAGCGATTGTTACTTTGTTGTCCTGGGACGTTCTTCCAACCTTACTGCAGATGTCCATGTCGATGTCTGCCGCCAAGACCGCGTCCCGATATTGCGGCGGGCAAGCGGCGGCGGTACCGTTCTCCAAGGCCCTGGATGCCTCTCCTACGCCTGCGTCCTTCCCATTCGGCTGCACACCGATTTACGAGATATCCGTCTGACCAATGCATTTGTCTTACAGCGCATGGCCACCGCACTCTCTCGCTGGCAACCGGCAGTTGCCGTACAGGGCATCAGCGATCTGACCGTCGAAGGCCGGAAGATTTCGGGAAATGCGCAGCGGAGAAAGAGGAACGCCCTGTTATTTCACGGTACCATTCTGTATCAGATGCATGCCCAGACAATCGCCCGGTATTTGCAGCAACCCAAGAAGCAGCCGGACTATCGAGGCGATCGATCCCATAGCCAATTCTTAAGGACGATCGATGCACCTCTCAATGACATCAAGCAGGCTATTGTTCAGACGTGGCAGGCTGAGACCGAATTGAAGTGTTGGCCAAGAACCGGCCTGGCGAACGCACTTGTCAGCGTCTTGGAGCGGAGCTTGCCTCAGGAGAGGAAGCAATACGTGTAAATTATCGATGTGAAGCAAAAGGCGGGTTACGAGCAGCGGCCGGAGTACACAAGTGGAGCATCGATCAGTAAAAATGGTTTCAATCCTTCAGCGAATTCCTGGATTTCCAGATGCAGGACGCGTAAGAAACCAAATGGATTTGCGAACAGAA
>DASVBB010000075.1:0-36611 GCA_036376045.1 Nitrospira sp. | reverse complement strand
CCCAGAAAGTTTTGCAGCAGTACGATGTTGTCGAGGGCGATCGGTTTGGAAGGATCGAGGCGCCGCCAATTGTCGAGTGCGTAGGAGGCGTACGAAAGCACCGGCGGCCGGCCGAGCCGCTGCGCGATCTCATACCAGGGTTGTGCCAATTGTGCGGGCAGTGCGCCGGCCGGATGATTCGGGGATTCCCAGACATAGGCATGGCCGGCAAACGACAGTATTCGCATGGCGGCCCGATAATCATCTTGCTGCCAAGATGCCGGAATCGAACTCAGCAGAGCGGGCTGCCCGTCGATGAAGGGACGCACGCTCCGAGCGGTCAGCAACTTTGGTAACTTCTGCCCCAGGTCGTTCAGCAGGGGGCAGTCGGGTACGTGCTCACGGGGGTCCGTCGGGAGAAAGCCCTGTTCAGGAGAGATGTCGAAATCCGACAGCGATGGCGCGAGGAAGGTCGACCTCATGAGAGGCTCCGGTCAGGGACAGTGCGGCGCTCGGCACACTCTAACACAGTTGATGACCGGCTAACGGAACATGGCGCTTACCGGCAGTTGGGAGGAGGGCTGTTGCCAAAGACCTGTTTGAGATTGGTCCATCGTTCGAACTCGGATGTGGACAGATCACGGGCTCCGATGCTGCTCGATTTCGTCGACAGCTTGACCCATTCGTCGTACATCGCACATTCCTCGGCCGATGCAGCCGGCACTTTGGACGGCACGTCTTTCATGGCAGTGCCTGCACCGCTGCTCGGGACGGAGGGTTTCGCACTGAATTCCGGCGCTTCCGGAATCGTACTGAAGCCTTCCTTGCCGGACTCTTGAAGCGGTGTGCATCCTGGTCGGGGTTGGTCCGTATAGACATCCCCCGGACACACGTACATGGCGGCAGCAACAAGAATGATGTCCAGCATGGTGGCCCCTCCGTGGTTGAAGCTGACGGGACCACAGTAGCACGGGTCTGCTTATGCGGAAAGCAAATCAGCGTGTTTGACAAGGCCCCTGTCATCCCATCGTCAGCACAACCCGAAAGCGGGCTTTACCGCTCAACATGCGGTCATAGGCCGCCGCCGCTTGCTCCAGCGGAAACGTTTCGACCATAGGACGGATGCCGGTCAACGCGCAGAAGCTCAATGTTTCTTCGGAGTCACGTCCCGTTCCCGAAGGCCAGCCTTGGATGGAACGTCGGGCCAAGATGAGTTGAATGGGGGTGACCTTGATCGGCTCGGCGGAGGCCCCCACGACAAGCAGCTTGCCGCCCACTCCGAGGCCGTCTATCAGGTCCGTCATGGCTTGGCTGCTCGGTGCGGTGGCAAGAATGACGGAGGCTCCGCCCATGTCGGCAAGCTCTTTTGTCGCGTTGAGGGTTTCCGTATCGAGGTAGCGTGCCGCCCCCAATTTGAGGGCCAAGGCCTCTTTATCCTTGCCTCGGCCGATGGCCACCGTGTGATACCCCATCTTACTGGCGAACTGTACGCCTAAATGACCGAGACCCCCGAGCCCTTGCACCGCGACCAGGTCGCCTGCCCGGGCTCCGCTGTGGCGCAGACTGTTGAACGTGGTGATGCCTGCACACAGGATGGGCGCGGCCTCTACGGATGACAGGGCATCGGGGATGGCCGCAACCGCTTCGCTTCTGGCGATCATGTACTGCGCGTATCCGCCGTCCTCATTGAATCCGGTGACCTGAAAATTCTGGCAACCCATAAAGTCTGCGTTTCGGCAGGGGACACAGTGCCCGCAATGACCACCATGCCAGCCGACTCCGGCCCGCTGCCCCTGCTTCCAATTCGTGACGCCAGGACCGACGGCGTCGATCACACCGGCCACTTCGTGACCCGTGACACGCGGATAGACCAGACCGGGCCAGTGCCCGTCCTTGGCGAAGACATCGCTATGGCAGACGCCACATGCCTGGATCTTGATCCTGACCCTATTCGGACCAGGTTCCGGAACGGGACGTTTGACAACTTCCAGTGCACCGCCGGGTCCGGCGATCTGTACGGCTATCATCTGTGACATGAGCCCCTCCTTGATCGATGAGAAATAAGGAAAGCCTAGTCCTCCAGGCGCGCCAGTAGCAAGCGAGGGAAAAATGAGTGAGGCGAAGGCAAACGGCGGGAACCACGGAACAAAAAACAAAGGCCGCCTGAACTGAGGCGGCCTTCTTCTTATCCTTCACACGAGTAGACTCGGTAATGGGACTGAAGCGGGTGGCGCCCAGCCGGGCGCCAGATTTTTTATTTCACCGTTTAAAGGTGGGGATAGTGCCGCTCGGACTCGCGATGTGCGCGAAGGTGAGCAGCCTGAGGCTTAGCACGGTCGAATCGTGCGCTGAAGCGAGTCAGAGCGGCTTAAACCCAACTAGGTCCCCATTTCCCAGGATGCGAGATATTTTTTCTGCTCCGGCGTCAGTGTATCAATCGCCACGCCCATTCCGGCCAGCTTGAGCCTCGCAATTTCCTTATCGATCGCGGGCGGGACCGGATACACCTTCTTTTCAAGGTGCTTATAGTTCTTCACGATGTACTCCGCGCCGAGCGCCTGATTGGCGAAGCTCATGTCCATGACGCTGGAAGGATGGCCTTCCGCCGTCGCCAGATTCACCAGACGGCCTTCTCCCAACAGGCTGACACGGTGGCCGTTCTTCCGGAGCGTAAACTCTTCCACGCCGGTCCGGACGACGCGGCGCTTTGCCGCCTGCTTTTCCAACGCGGGAATGTCGAGCTCCACGTTGAAATGTCCGCTGTTGCATACGATGGCGCCATCCTTCATCACGGCGAAGTGCTCGCCTCTGATGACGTGAATGTTGCCGGTGACGGTCACGAAGAAGTCGCCAATCGGAGCGGCTTGCTCCATCGGCATGACCCGGAAGCCGTCCATCACGGCCTCCAGACCCTTTAACGGGTCGATTTCGGTCACGATCACGTCCGCTCCCATCCCCTTGGCCCGCATTGCGATCCCGCGGCCACACCACCCGTAGCCGACTACGACGACCACGGAGCCGCACACCAGCCGGTTGGTCGCGCGCACGATCCCGTCCATCGTCGACTGTCCGGTGCCGTATCGATTGTCGAACATATGTTTAGTGTCCGCATCGTTCACCGAGATGACGGGGAACTTCAGCACCTTTTTTTCAGCCATGCTGCGCAGGCGGATGACCCCGGTGGTCGTTTCTTCCGTGCCGCCGATGACGTTCTTGAGGAGGTCTTTTCGCTTCGAGTGCAAATGCGAGACGACGTCCGCTCCGTCGTCCATGGAGAGATGGGGGCGATGCGCGATGGCGGATTCGATATGCCGGTAGTAGGTCGCGTTGTCTTCGCCCTTGATGGCAAAGGTCGGGATCCCTTCATGCTGGACCAAGGCGGCGGCGACGTCATCCTGGGTGCTGAGCGGGTTCGAGGCGCACAGCCGTACGTCGGCCCCTCCGGCCTTCAGTGTGATGGCCAGATTGGCCGTTTCGGTCGTCACGTGCAGGCAGGCGGTCACCCGTACGCCCTTGAGCGGCTGTTGCCGTTTGAATCGCTTCCGAATCAGCCGCAGAACCGGCATGGTCGCTTCCGCCCATTCAATCTTGAGTTTGCCCTGATCGGCCAGCTTGATATCCCTTACGTCGTAATCCACGAACACCTCCCGTACGATGAACAATGAACGAACATGACGCCGAGCCCGGCGAGTTGTCAGAAAAAAGGGGACGGGCTCGGTCCGTCCCCTGATTCATCCTTCGACGATGTCGAAGCCGTTAGAGGCCGGCTTCCTTCCGCAAGACCTTCGCCTTGTCGATTTTCTCCCAGGTAAACTCGGGTTCGTTCCGGCCAAAATGCCCGTAGGCCGCAGTCTTCTTGAAAATCGGACGCCGCAGCTTGAGGTGCTCAATGATGCCGCGGGGCGTCATCGGGAAGTGCTTGCGCACGAGCTTGTCGAGATTGTCCACCGACACTTTCTCGGTGTTTTTCGTATCGACAAGGACGGAGACGGGATCGGCCACCCCGATGGCATAGGCCAGCTGCACTTCGCATTTGTCGGCCAGGCCGGCCGCGACAATGTTCTTCGCGATGTAACGGGCCATATAGGACGCAGATCGGTCGACCTTTGTGGGATCCTTGCCCGAGAAGGCGCCTCCCCCGTGGCTGCCGTGGCCCCCGTAGGTGTCGACGATGATCTTGCGGCCTGTCAGGCCCGTATCACCCATCGGTCCTCCGACCACAAACCGGCCGGTGGGATTGATGTGGTGTTTGACGCTGGTCGGATCATACAACCCTTTAGGCATGACCGGCCGAATGACCTGCTCCATAATCCCGCGTTCGATTTGCTTGTTCGTCACATCGGGGCTGTGCTGAGTGGAGACCACAATCGTATCGATCCGGATCGGTTTGCCATTTCGGTATTCGACGGTGACCTGGGACTTTCCGTCGGGCCTGACCCATGGAAGGATGTTTTTCTTCCGCACGTCGGCCAGCCGGCGCGTGAGCCTGTGTGCCAGCACGATCGGCATCGGCATGAGCTCGGCCGTCTCGTTGGTGGCATAGCCGAACATCAAGCCTTGGTCGCCTGCGCCGCCCGAATCCACACCCATGGCGATATCGCCAGATTGCTGGTGGATCGAGGTCAAGACGGAGCAGGTGTGGAAATCGAACCCCCACGAGGCGTCACAATAACCGACATCTTTGATGACGTCGCGAATGATGTCGGGAATCTCGACGTACGCCTTCGTGGAAATTTCTCCGGCGACGAACGCAATACCGGTTGTCAGGATGGTCTCGCAGGCGACACGGCTATACTTATCTTGGGCGATAATGGCGTCCAGAATGCCGTCTGAGATCTGGTCGGCGATCTTATCCGGATGCCCTTCGGTGACGGACTCGGACGTAAACAGATAATTGTTTCTCATTGCCACTCCTCAAAATAGTTCAACAGGCGATTGGTGCTCGATCTCAGTAGGGGATAACGGCCCTGTGTGAGAAGGAAGCCTCGGTGCGGAAACCGGGTGAGATCATAGCGATAATCGCCTGATTTGTCTATTACTTCTATCGGGGGGTGCGCGGTCCTCAGTCTCGAAGTGCTTTGCTTGACAGCCCTTTTCCGGCGCTTGTAAGATGCCTTGCTTTCGAGGAAATTCCTCCCGATCTGCGGCCAGGACCACGTAGTGTCCGGATAAGGGAATCGCCTTCCAGCGCACGACCGTCCCTCGCCCAATCTGCCGTGTTTCCGGGCCGTAAGGATTGTGTGTCTGGAGAGGGAACTGGAAGCGTCACGCCAATGAACGGCCGGCCCGAAACATTGTCCGAGCAGGATACACCCCGCACCCCGGCCCCGGGAGTGGGATGGGAAGAGTTTTCCCGCGAGTTGGTCGAGTTTTTCGCCTCGATCAAGCTGGCCATGTTCTTGTTCCTGTTCATTGCGATTACGGCAACCATCGGGACGGTCATCCAGCAGGGCGAGCGGCCTGAAACCTATATCCAAGAATACGGAGAAGACACCTACCGTTGGTTTCTCCGGCTGGGCTTCACCGATGTGTACCACACCTGGTGGTTCACCAGCCTTCTCGGGCTCCTCTGTGTCAACTCGCTGACATGTTTCTACAAACGCTTTCCGGCCGTGTGGCGATCGATGAAGCAGGACAAGGTCAGCGTGTCGCTCAGCTTCGTCAAAGGGATGAAGCAGCAGGCCGAAGTCACCGTGCCCGGCAGCAAGGAATCCGTGGCTCAGCGGTTGGCGCAGTATTACGTCGGGAAGGGCTATCGCGTCTTGGCCAAGAATGAGGGCGGAGAAGTGACGCTGTACGCCACGAAGGGTGTGATGGGGCGGGTCGGCGCGCATATGGCGCACTTGAGCGCAACCGTCATCGTCCTCGGTGGATTGCTCGGCAGCTATTATGGATTTCAGGAGTTCGGCGTTTGTCTGGAAGGGCAGACCTATCACATCCCCCGCGGAAACTTCGATTTGAAGGTCGACAAATTCTGGATCGACTATCACGAAAATGGGGCGGTCAAGAGCTACAACAGCACGCTGACAGTCCTCGAGGGCGGCGACGTGAAGATGACGAAGACGATTACCGTCAACGATCCACTGGTGTACAAGGGAATCTGGTTTTACCAATCCAGTTATGGCGACGCATGGGATCAGATCGAAGTCGCGCGCATCAACATCAAGGACAAGCACACCGAGAAGATCGTGAAGACGATCGACCTGGAATGGCAAAAGGAACAAACCCTGTCGGATTTAAACTTGAAATTGGCCATGACTGACTTTGTGGCGGATTTTGCATTCAATTCAACAGAGAAAAAGGTCTATTCGAAGACGATCGAGCATGCCAACCCGGCGATCAAGTTGACCGTCAACGAGCGGAGTACCGTGCAGGCGACCCCGTGGATTTTCTACCAGTTCCCGGACTTGTTCGAAATCAAGGACTCGAAGTATCAATTTGAACTGATCGGGTACAAGCCGAAGAAGTATACCGGACTTCAGATTGCCAAGAATCCCGGCATCAATATCGTGTGGATCGGCTCGACGATGATCGTGGTCGGCATCACGCTGTCCTCGTTCATCTACCATCGCCGCCTCTGGACAAAGATCATCCCGGGAGCCGACGGTGTCACAGTGCATGTCGGAGGGACGACGCATAAGAGCCAGATCGATTTCCAAAAGGAGTTCCGGAAGCTGACCCAAACCCTGCGGTCGTTTCAGGCGTAGCTCAGGGCTCTCCAGTGGCCAAAAGGCACTGGTCTTGGGTATGATAGACAGGTTCGACGGTATGTGCGATCGACGGAGGATATGATGGCTCGATCACTGTTCCTGTTCGACATGACATTCTGGCTCTACCTTGCTTCGCTGACCCTGTACATTGCATACCTGTTCGCCCGCCGCCCCGCCATGGCGTTGGCGCCGGCCGGACATCCGGTCGAGGACTACGATGAACGGGACGGGGCCTGGGCCGCGCAGTTGGGCCAGGTGGCCACGCTGGTCACGGTGTTCGGTTGGATGGTCAATACCGCGGCTTTGCTGACCCGTGCGTTTGAGCGTCTGGAGCACTCAGGGACGTTCGCTCCCTGGTCAAATCAATTCGAAGCGATGGCGTACGTCTCGTGGGCGATTATTCTCGGGTACGTTTTGCTGGAGTTCCGATATAAGATCAAGGCGATCGGCGCGTTTGTCGTCGGGATCGGGTTCATCGCCATGGGCGCCGCCTCGCTTCTGCCATACCGGTATCAGACGGCAGAACCATTGGTGCCTGCCCTCAACAGCTATTGGATCTACATTCACGTCTCGGTCACGTTGACCAGCTACGCCGCCTTTGCGATGGCCGGTGGCTTGGGACTCATGTACCTCTTCAAGGAACGAGCCGAGCAGCGGGGCAGCACCTCGCGGTTCTATGCCGCGTTCCCCGATCTCGAGACGATCGATGAACTGGGATACAAGGCCATCATGATCGGGTTTCCATTGCTCGCCTTCGGGATCATCCTCGGCGCCATGTGGGCGAATTACGCCTGGGGTGGCTACTGGAGCTGGGATCCCAAGGAAACCTGGTCGCTGATCGTGTGGTTGATCTACGGCGCATACATTCATGCGCGGATGACCAGAGGGTGGGAAGGTCGGCGCGCGGCGATCTACGCGGTATTCGGATTCTTGATGGTCATTTTCTGTTTCTGGGGTGTGAATTTCTTGTTGTCCGGTCTGCATGCCTATGCCTAATCGGATGCTGAAAACAGCCTCTAACTTCGTTCTCGGTCGTTCGCTCCCCTCAACGTACGAGGCAAGCCTACCGGAGGCAAAGTCACTCTCCGCTCGCAGTTGATCAAAGCGAGCGGCTCAAGCGAGGCTTGGTATGTACCTCCTCGGGGCTCTCGCTCCCCGTTTTGAACATCAGACAAGACCGTAGCGGAGAATCGTTCATGACAGAGCAGTCAATTCCAGTCCCAGTCCCTGCACAAGGCAAATCGCGCCTGTTGATCCTTGGCGTCGGCACGGCCATTCTCATTGCAGTCTTTACCCTCGTGTGGATGCAGAGCGCCAAGTATGAGCCTCTTGCTGTGGGAAAACCGGCTCCCGACTTTGCGCTCGCTGATCTGAACGATAAGCCCTATCGCCTGTCGGATTTTCGGGGGAAGGTGGTCTTCCTGAATTTTTGGGCCACGTGGTGCAAGCCGTGCCGTGAAGAAATGCCGTCTATGGAGATTTTGAACAAGAATTTCGAGAAGGATGGACTGATCATTTTGGCCGTCAGCATCGACCGGGTGACGACCACCAAAGACATTCCACCGTTTGTCAAAGGGATGAACCTGACGTTTCCCGTTCTCATCGATTCGTGGGGGAAGACTGACAAGCCGTATAAGCGTATGGGTGTGCCGGAAACCTTTATCATCGATCAAGAGGGCATCATTCGAGAGATTGTGATCGGGCCGCGAGACTGGTCGAGGATCGACAGTTTACAAGTATTGACCAAGCTCCTGAACGTGACGCCCAAAACAGCCCGGCAGAGTCTGCCGCCGGCGTCGCCGGAGGAACGGGGATGAGCAGAGGCGTCGTGGTTACAGGACTGTTGCTGGCCCTGGCAGCAACGACCGGCTACCCGACAGCCTACGCGGACGGTGCGGCGTCGATCGCGCAACGTGGTGTCGTCAAGCCCGGTGAGCTTGCTCCTAACTTTCAGCTCCGGGATATGGATGGGCGCATCGTGTCGTTGTCCGATCTGCGCGGCAAGGTGGTGCTCTTGAATTTTTGGGCGACGTGGTGCGGACCCTGCCGTGTGGAGATGCCGGCCATGGAGCGTCTGTATCGAGCCTACGACCGGAAGGACTTTGAGATTCTGGCGGTCTCGACGGATGCCCAGGGTGTCGCGGTGACGAGACCATTTCAGCAGGAGAACAAGCTCACCTTTCCGATCCTCCACGATGCGGACTTCCGGGTCGGCTTGTCCTACGGTGCGCGCACGCTTCCCATGACGTTCATGGTCGACCGGCAGGGGGTCGTGCGGCATCACATCTTCGGCGCTCGTGATTGGGAAGCCCCTGAAGCACACCAATTGATCGAGTTGTTGATGAAATCCTAGCGGTAGGCAGATCTCGTGTCGCAATCGCTCACTCATATCTCGCTGATCGCCGCATTTTCGGCGGGGCTTCTCTCCTTCGTCTCGCCGTGCGTGCTTCCGCTCGTTCCCTCCTACATCTCGTACATCACCGGGCTGTCGATCGAGCAGCTGACCGATGCGAATGCACGATCCCAATTCAAAAAGGCGATCGTGCTGAACGCCCTCCTGTTCATCGCCGGCTTCTCGGTCGTGTTCATTGCGTTCGGCGCCTCGGCCAGTTTTATCGGCCAAATCCTGATCACCTACCAGGACCACATCCGGCGTGTCGGCGGTGTCCTGATCGTGGTCTTCGGTCTGTATCTGCTGGGAATCCTCAACATCAATTTTTTACAGATGGAGCACAGATTCCAATTTCGGAACCGGCCGGTCGGCTACCTCGGATCGTTCCTCATCGGGATTGCGTTTGCCGCAGGCTGGACGCCTTGCGTCGGTCCGGTGCTTGGGACCATCTTGCTGTATGCCAGCACGACCGATTCGCTGCTCAACGGTGTCCTCCTGTTGACCAGTTATTCAGCCGGGTTGGGTCTGCCGCTGTTTCTGACCGCGCTGGGCGTGGACCGCTTTCTGGCCTATTTCAAGCAGGCTCGGACCTATCTCTGGGGGGTCTCGACAGTGAGCGGGGTGCTGCTGGTCATCGTCGGGGTGATGATTTATGCGAACTCGCTCACGATGATCACGAGTTTCCTGGAGCGGTACGGCATTGGCTGGTACCTGGGCCAGTAAAGGGATGTTGAGATGAGTTGCGCAGCAAGCGAAAGACCGAGGCATATGTTGGTTGGTATGGCGAGGGATTGAGCGAAGCGAGAACGCGCTTGGGAAAGGCGCGTCTCGGCGCGCCTGGGTGGGTGAGAAGGTGGCTGTTTCACCAGCCTGTAATTAGCACCAGGCGCCGAGTCGGCAGCTCACAAACCCCTGCCCCATGGCGGTCGCAGAAGGGAGCCGCATCAGACCGTTCGCCACTTGTGGGGTAACGCCTCCACCAGGCGCCGAATGGTGCATCTCGGCGGCGGCAGAAGGTGTGGGGGCTGGGGGAGTCGCGTCCGGTTTTTTGGCGACCGCTACCGCAGGCTGGGATTTTCCGATCTTGGCGAGCAGCCGTCGGCCTTCGCCGGCATGCGTGCTGTTCGGGTACTTCTCAGCCAGCAGCGTCAATTTTTCACTGGCCCAATCATCCGCGCCGAGATCGTGATAGCTCAGCGCCAAAAAATACAGCGCGTCCGGTGCGACGGATTTGTCGGGATAGATCTTCATGATCTGCTCAAAACGATGGGCCGCGGCCAGATAGGATTGGCGCCGATAGTAGAACTGTCCGACAAACAGATGCATCTGCGCCAAGAGATCGTGGCACTCCTGAAGTTTTTCTACGGCCTGAGCGTCATAGCGGCTCCCCGGATAATCTCTCTTCAGCCGTTCGAATGAATCGATCGCCTTCTGGATCGGTTCGGGATCCCGCTCGATACCTTTGGCGCGCCTCATTTGACTCTCGCCGATCCTGAAGGCCGCATAGGAAGCGAGCATGTGATTGCGGTGAAGATCGAGAAAGTGGTTGTATTCGACAATCGCCTCGGCGAATTCCTCCTTTTCGAAGAAGGCTTCCCCGCGCTTCATAATGACGTTGGGATCGTAATTTTTCTCAATCGTATCGCCGAGAAAAATCGACTCGTCGGTGCCGCTCAAGGCTTTCTTGGACGTGGGATCGCCGGTCTTTGGCGTGCTCGAACAGGCCAGCAACAGGCAGAGTGCAGAGGCGCTCATGGCGAATGTCAGGGCGTGCCGCTGAATTGAGAGCATCCGTAACCGCTTGACGTTCAACATCTCTGGATCCAAAAGTAGCAGGAGAGCACTGCAAATGCAATCTTTCCCCTCCTTGGGTTGACCCCCGCAGGCCTGAGACCTATAATCCCGCGATTCGGTGCAACCCATTGGCATTTCAGCGATGATTCGATCCAAAGTAATCGGAACCGGTTCGTATCTCCCGGAACGCGTGATTTCTAATCGGGAGGCAGGGGCCGCATTAAACGTCGATTCCGAGACGATCTTCCGGCTCACCGGTATTCAGGAACGTCGATGGGCAGACTCCGCGCAGGCCTCGTCGGATCTGGCTGTCGAGGCGGCCCGGGCGGCGCTTCGAGCGGCCGATCTCCAACCCACCGACGTGGACGCCATCCTCGTCTCGACCACCTCTCCGGACATGGCATTTCCCTCGACGGCCTGTCATCTGCAGCGAAAATTGGCCTGCGCCGGAGTCCCTGCGTTCGACATTGCGGCGTCCTGCTCGGGATTTTTGTACGGCCTTTCCATGGCCGATGCCATGATTCGAAGCGGCCAAGCCAAGACCTGTCTGGTGGCGGCCGCCGAGGTCAAATCGCGGACGCTCGATCCTCACGACCTGGACACGGCATTCTTGTTCGGCGACGGCGCCGGTGCCATCGTCGTGCGGGGAGAACACGACGCCAGCCAGCCCAGTCGCGGCCTCCTCGGGGTGCGTCTCGCGGCAGACGGGGCGCGTCATGATTTGATTCGCATTCAGGCCGGCGGGTCCCGTTGGCCTTCGAGCCAAGCGACGTTCGAGGGCGGGGACCATTTCCTGCGCATGAAGGGCGCGCCGTTGTTTCGCTTGGCGGTCAGGCGGCTGGAACTGACGGTCCGCGAGACCCTCAAGGAATATGGCGTGGAGTTGAGAGATGTCGCACGATTCGTCGTCCATCAGGCAAATGGACGAATCCTTGCGCAACTTGCGACGCATCTGGCGGTCTCCCCTGACCGGCTATATTCCGTCATTGAGCGGTTCGGGAACACCTCGTCGGCCTCGCTGCCGATTGCACTGGACCATGCCGTGCGTGCCGGGAAGATCCATCCCCATGACCTCGTGGTGCTGGGTAGTTTTGGCGGGGGACTGACCTGGGCCTCCGGTTTGATCCGATGGTGAATGATGGAGATGTGCGGATGAATGAGCGGGGCGCCGTCCCTAGAGAGGAATGATGATGTTTGGCTTGATTCCAAGAGAGGAAGCCTTCTTCGAATTGTTCAAGAGCGCCGCGCACAACATGATCGAAGGCAGCCGTCTGTTGAAAGACATGATGGAGCATTACCATTCCGCCGTCGATCAGGCCAAGCGCATCAAAGAGGTGGAGCACGTGGGAGACAGCATCACCCATGACATCGTCCTCCGTCTCAACCAGACCTTCATCACGCCGATCGACCGCGAAGACATCCACGATTTGGCGAGCGCACTGGACGATATCTTGGATATGGCGGAGGCCATCGCAGACCGCTTCGTGCTGTACAAGATCACGACAACGACAGCGCGAGCCGTCAAGCTGGCCGACGTGCTGTATCAGGCGTCCGTCGCCGTTGGGGCGGGCGTCGACCGGCTGGGATTGGCGCACCCCGACATCAAAGAGTGCAGCGTTCAGGTGAACAGCCTCGAGAACGAGGCCGATCGGATTTCCCGTGATGCCATCTCCGAGCTGTTCGAGAAAGAGACGAATACCCTGACCCTCATCAAGTGGAAAGAGATTTACGAGGGATTCGAAGCCGGCACCGACCGTTGCGAGGACGTCGCGAATATTCTTGAGCGCATCGCGCTGAAACACCACTAACCTGATCATGAGCACGACCGCAATGAGTGACACGCTGTGAGCCTCGAGGTGGATGAGTTTCGGGACTGGTCGCTCATGGCTCCGCCTGAATTATCACCTTTCACCCCTCAGTGATTGCCACCCGCCATGCCTGAACTCACCGGAATGCTGTTGCTCGTCGTCGTCCTTGCGTTAGTGTTCGATTTTTCGAACGGATGGCATGACAGCGCCAATGCGATTGCCACTGTGGTGTCGACGCGCGTGATCAGCCCCTTCGTGGCCGTTATCGGGGCCGGTGTGTTGAACGTGGCTGGCGCCTTCATGTCGACGGCAGTGGCGAAAATGGTGGGTTCAGGCATCGTCGATCCCGCAGGCGTGACGCAACACATGGTGGCGGCGGCGCTCGCCGGCGCCATTTGCTGGAACCTGTTCACACTGCTGTTGGGATTGCCGACCAGTTCATCCCATGCGCTGATCGGAGGGCTGGTCGGAGCGGCCGTGACACACGGCGGCTGGGAGACCGTGAAATTGACCGGCTTACGGTCCGTGCTGGAAGCGATGGTGCTCTCGCCGTTCTTCGGGTTTGCCATCGGCCTGAGCTTCATGGTGGTGATCAGTTGGGTGTTTTTTCGCGTGACCCGCTCGGTGGCGACCCGCCTCTTTAAACGGTTGCAGCTGGTCTCGGCCTGTTTCATGGCGTTCAGCCACGGCGCGAACGACGCCCAGAAAGCCATGGGGATTATCACGCTGGCCCTGCTGTCGGCCGGTCAAATATCCTCGGCCGAGGTGCCGACGTGGGTGATCGGCGCCTGTGCGGTGGCGATGGGCTTAGGAACAGCCGTCGGCGGTTGGCGGATTGTGCGCACACTGGGAATGAAGATTGTCAAACTCGAGCCGGTGCACGGGTTTGCCGCCGAAACCGGTGCCGCGACCGTCCTGATGTTTACGGCGCATATCGGGTTGCCGGTGAGCACCACGCATACGATTACCTCGTCCGTGATGGGCGTCGGGGCGATCAAACGGCTTTCCGCGGTGCGGTGGGGGGTGACGCGAAGAATTCTTTATGCGTGGCTCTTTACGCTGCCCGGTGCTGCCGTTCTGGCGACGGCCATCTACCTGATCATGTCGATGTTCGTCTAGCTTCAGCTGTCTGGCTCAGCGGGCAACTGGACGACGAAGCGGCTGCCGTTCGGCACGTTGCCTTCCACTCGAATCTGCCCGCCATGTCCTTCCACGATGTGCTTGACGATCGCGAGGCCGAGCCCGGTGCCTCCCAACTCCCGTGAGCGAGCCTTGTCGACCCGGTAGAACCGCTCGAAGACCCTGGGGCGATCCTTTTCGGGAATGCCGATGCCGGTATCGGTCACCGTGAGCTCTATCCCGTTGCGGGGCCCGTCGGCCGCACGGCGGGCGCGGCTGGGAATCCGGCGCGCCGACACCGTGATCTGTCCTCCCTCGGGTGTGTACTTGATCGCATTGTCCAGGAGATTGGCGAGGACCTGGACCAGCCGTTCTTGATCGCCGTTGATGAACGGCAGATCCCCGTCCATCTCTGCGCGAAGCCGGTGCTGCTTCTTGTCTGCCAGCGGCTTGATCATTGCGATCGTACGGTCGACGACCGAACCGATGTGCAACGGCTCCTGCTTGAACTGAACCTGTCCGGATTCGATTTTGGACAGCTGAAGCAGGTCTTCGAGAATCAAATTCAGCCGGTCGCTTTGCTTCAAAATGATGTCCAGAAAGCGCACGCTTGTTTCCGGATCGTCCTTGCCGCCGTCCAGGAGCGCTTCGACGTATCCCTTGATCGAGGTCAGGGGAGTGCGCAGCTCGTGGGACACATTGGCGACGAAGTCTTTCCTGATATGCTCCAGCCGCCGAAGCTCGGTGATGTCGTGGAAGACGAGGACGGCGCACGCCTCATTATCCTGTTCTCCGCCGGCCACGGAGGCTTCCACGTTGAGACAGCGTCCGTTCGTCAGGACGATTTCGGCTTCCTGGCCCGCTCTGGCGGACAACACAGCCGAGACGAGCGCGTTCAACTTGGGATGGGCGAAGACATCGGAGGACTGGCGTCCTCGGGCCTCGGCTCTGGTCACGCCGAACATGCGCTCCCCGGCTGGATTGACTTGTAAGATTCTGCCCTTGGGGTCCAGCACCATGACGCCTTCAACCATCGACGTGAGCATGGCCAGCAACTGCGCGCGGTCTTCGGAGAGTTCTTCGATCTTGGAACGCAGTTCCGCCGTCATGCGATTCAACGTATGAGCGAGGAGGCCGACCTCATCGCGGGCCGAGGTTTCGACATGGACGGCCAGATTGCCCACGGCCAATTCCCGAGCGGCGGTGGCCATGTCGGAAAGCGGTTTCGTCAGGCTTCGGGCCAGCCAGATACTGAGCCCGACTGCAATCAGGAAGGCGCTGCCGAAGGCTAAGGTCAGGTTGCGTTTGAGCGTGGCCAGTTCTTGATCCAGCGCCGTCATGGGCAGTCCCAGCCGCAGGTACAGCGCGGACGATGGGTTTCCTGTCTCGCTGAGACGAACGGCGCGATACAAGGTCCGCTCCCCGGTCGTGTGACTGGAACGGAGGTCGGTACCGGCACCTGTGGCGATGGCCTCTGCGATCTCCGGCCTCGTGCGGTGATTTTCGATCCCCGCCAAATCGCCGTCATTCACGGCGCTGTCGGCCAGCACCTGTCCAGAGGCATTCACGAGCGTCACCCGCGCATGTGCACGGTGACTCAATTCGCGGACAATCGTTTGGAGTCGCGGGGTGGCCGGCAACGGAGAGGAGGTTGCGACCAGCGGTCGAAGATCGAACGCAATCAGATTCGTGGACACTTCGAGCGCCCCGCCGGACTGGTCCAGCTCCTGCTCCGCCAGCGACCGTGCGGCCAGCAACCCTGCGATCACGAATCCGCAGGCCAGTGCGAAGAGGATGGCGAGTGCGACTTTCCAGCGGATGGACAGTGTCATGGTCGGAACAACGAATGAGGCGTGACGAGGTATGTGCGAGCCGGTGGCTCTGCGGGCGTGCGTCCCATCACGGTTCCTTCAGTTTGTAGCCGAGAGATTTCACAGACAGGATCGCATCGTCGAGCAGGGGGATTTTTTGCTTCAATCTTCGGACATGCACATCCACCGTTCGTGTGGTGCCAAAATAATCGTACCCCCACACCTGATTGAGCAGCACCTCCCTGGTCAGGACCCGTCCCGGGTGGCGCAGCAGATGCTCCAGCAGACCGAATTCCTTGGCGGTCAATGGCACGTCTTTGCCGTGCACCGTGACTTCATGCCGGTTCAGATCCATGGACAGCTTGCCGTACTGATAGGACGTCTGGGCTTCCTGCCGGCTGCGATCGACGCGGCGCAACAGCGCTTTGACCCGCGCCACGAGGGCCTTCGGACTGAAGGGCTTCGTCACGTAATCATCGGCGCCCAGTTCGAGGCCGATGACCTGGTCTGTTTCTTCGGCTTTGGCCGTCAGCATGATAATCGGTAGCATCGCCGTCTCCGGCGCGGACCGCAGACGTTTGCAGACCTCAAGGCCGTCGATTTCCGGCAGCATCAAATCGAGCACAATCAGATCGGGCTTGTGCTGCTTCGCGCCGTCCAATCCTTCGGTCCCCGTGGCCGCCGTGACGGTGCGGTAGCCTTCCTTTTCCAGGTACAGCTTGACCAATTGGAGAATATCGCGCTCGTCCTCGATGATCAGGATTTTCTTTGCGGCGGCACTGGCCATGGAAGGTGAGACCAGCCTACGGGGCGAGGATGGCGGTGTCAAGCGCACAGACGATTGAAAAACCAGCAGGAAGCAGAGCGGCGGCGAGGGCTATTCTGTTGACGGAACCTTGCGAACTCACGTAAGGTGAGGGGATCGGATTGAGAAAGGGGCGTCCATGAAGATCTATCTCGCCAACCCTCGCGGCTTTTGCGCCGGTGTCGATCGGGCCATCGACATTGTCGATCTTTCCCTCAAAAAATACGGGGCGCCGATCTACGTCCGCCATGAAATCGTCCACAGCCGCCACGTCGTCAATTCACTCCGCCATAAGGGCGCGGTTTTCGTGGAGGAATTGAATGAGGTGCCCGAGGGCTCCGTGGTGATTTTCAGCGCGCACGGTGTTGCCAAGGGGGTCTGGGAGGAAGCCAACCGCCGGCGGTTGCACGTTATCGACGCGACCTGTCCCCTGGTGATCAAAGTGCACAATGAGGTGAACCGGGACTATACCCAGGGATATGAATTGATTCTGATCGGGCATGCCGGCCACCCGGAAGTGATCGGAACGTTGGGGCAGGTACCCGACAAGTTCCACTTGGTGTCTTCGGTCGAGGACGTCGAGCAGCTGCATGTCGAATACACGACCAACTTATCCTACGTGACCCAAACGACGCTCAGCGTGGATGAATGCCGCGACATCGTCGGCGCGCTGCACCGGCGATTCCCTCACATCAAAGGGCCGCACCAGGAAGACATCTGCTATGCGACGCAGAACCGGCAGAATGCCGTCAAAGAGCTCTCCAAGCTCGTTGACGTGATTCTGGTGATCGGGTCGCCGAACAGCTCTAATTCGAACCGCCTCCGGGAGCTCGGCGAGCATTGCGGCATCAATTCGTACTTGATCGATTCGGCCGCCGATATCAACCCGGCCTGGTTGAAAGATGTTCGCGCCATCGGGATTACTGCCGGCGCGTCGGCGCCTGAGGTGCTGGTCGAAGAAGTGGTGGCGTATTTGAAGACCTACGGTACGGCTGAAGTCGAAGACCTCACGGTCATTGAAGAGGACGTCGAATTTCTGCTCCCCAAGGAGTTGATTACGATCGCCCCGATCAACAAATCCGTAGCAGCTCCCGCCCGATAGCCTCCTCGGCTCATCCCCAAATGTTGTAGTCGGCCGCCCTGCGGCCCACTACCCGCGGTATTTTTCTTTGATTTCTCTCCGATGCTGTGCTACAAAACCACCCCGTGATCTCGCCCCGTCGCGTCGCCACCCGATCAACTACCAAAGGAGCTGGGCATGTACCTCAAGTCGCTTGAGATGGTGGGGTTCAAGTCGTTCGCCGAAGCGCGCATCGAGTTTCCCAACGGCGTGACAGCCATTGTTGGTCCGAATGGAAGCGGCAAGAGCAACGTCGTCGATGCCATCCTCTGGGTACTTGGAGAACAGAGCACCAAGACCTTGCGCAGCGAAAAGATGGAAGACGTCATCTTCAACGGGACGGAACTGCGAAAGCCTCTGGGGATGGCGGAAGTGTCGCTGGTCATCAGCGGACTCGATCAGGTGAAGATTGAGGGGCAGAACGGGTTGCCGAGCCAGTTGTCTGAGTATCAGGACCTGATGATCACCCGCCGCTTGTACCGCAACGGTGACAGCGAGTATCTCATCAACAAGACCCAGTGCCGTTTGAAGGACATCCGCAGCATCCTGCTCGACACCAGGGCCGGGACCAAGGGACACACGGTCATTGCGCAGGGACAGATCGACCAGATTCTCAATGCTTCTCCGCAGGACCGCCGTGAGTTAATCGAGGAAACCGCCGGCATCGTCCGGTACAAGAAACAGAAAGCGGAAGCCCTCCGTAAATTGGATGCGACGCAACAAAACCTGCTGCGCGTGCGCGACATCATCGCCGAAGTCAAGAAACAATTGAACTCACTCGAGCGTCAGGCGCGCCAGGCCCGGTCCTATCAAGTGCTTCAGCAGGAAGCGCGCACGCTTGAGGTGCAATTGTTGACGAACGAGTTTCGCAGATTGCGCGGGACGATTGCGGAGGTCGAGCGTGAGCTCGACGGACTGGTCGGACAGGAATCCGAGCAGGCGGCTCACCAGGCCAGACTCCATGCAGAACTCGAGCGAATCAAATTGGCGATCGCAGACGCCGGCCTCGCGATCAATCAGCAGCGCGAAGCGCTGTCGCAGGTTGAACAGCAGCAGGCACAGGCCTTGACCGCAGCGGAGGTCGAGCGGAGCAAAAGCGAACTGTACGAGCAACAACAGCAGCAGAGCATCGACGAACAGGAGCGGTTATTGCGCGAACAGACGCAGGCCAAAGACGCCGAGACGGCCTTGGTGGCCGAACTCGAACGTCTCGAACGTGAATGTCAGGAGCGGGAACAGGCCCTGGGCGCCCTCGACCTGGAGATGAAAGGGCTGCTGCACCAGCGGACGGCGGCGCTCCAGGAAGAGGAGCGGGGCCGGGCGGACGTATTGAACCTGGCCGTGTTGGTGGCGAATGCGGAACAAAGCCTCGCGCAGTTGAATGCGCGTGCCGAAGAAGTGACGGCGCGTGACGGACGCCTGGCGAAAGAACGCGAGGACGTTCAATCTCAACACGACAGCGCGCTCGAGAAGCAGCAGCAGCTCCACGAGGCCGGCCAGGCGGCCGAGCAGATCGTGCTCGACCTCCGCCGGAGGCATCAGGAAGCTGAGCAGCTCTCGGCGAGCGTGACAGACGAATTGGCGGCTGTCGAACAGGCGCTATCCGGTCAATCGGAAGAGTTGGCGGGGGTGGAGTCACATCTTCGTGCGCTTCAGGGGATGTTGAGGGAAGACATGGGGTATGGCCGGCCCGGAGACGAGGAGGCTACGGCGCTCAAGGCATGCCAAGGCGTACATGATGCAGTGGCCGAATGGCTGGTCGTGCCGCCGGGGTTAGATCGGGCGGTCGAAGCGCTGCTGGGCGAGCGTGTCCGCGGCTGGTGTGTCGAGGGGCCGCAGTCCGCTTCAGGCGCCATCGCGTTTCTCGTCGAGAAAGAGCTCGGTCGAGGGACGTTTATTCCCCACGCCCCGCGATGGACTGCCAGCGCCAGACCGAACGAGTGGTGGACCGCTCTTGCAGACCGGCCAGGCGTCATTGGCCGCGCAACGGATCTGATCGAAGTCAGCGGCGCGCGTGCGGCTGCGCGTGATTATCTGTTTGACGGCGTCGTGTTCGTTGAAACGTTGGACGATGCGGTCTCTCTCTGGAAACAGCAGCCGTGCGGAGAACTCGAAGGGCCCACATTCGTCACCCGGGCCGGAGAGATCCTCGATGCCGCCGGGGTGGTGACCGGCGGGCAGGTTGGCGTGACCGCCGGTTTGTTGCAGCGTCGCCGCGAAGTGATGGAGCTGGAGGAACGGCGAACGACGTTGACTGTCACAGTCGAACAGGCGCGCCACCGGCGGGAAAGTCTGCAGGCGCAGAGCCACTCATTGCGAGAGGAAGGACGTCGTCTTGCGGAAACCTTGCGCGAAGAAGAGATGAAAGCCTTGTCCCTCCACAAGGACGGATCGGGCTTGCAGCTCTTTCTAGGAGACCTCACGCAGCGGATCGAAGCGTTGATGGGTGATGCGCAGCGTGGCTCTCTGGAAATCCACCGCCTGGAGCAGGAGTCCCGCTCGGCCCAGGCCCAGTTGGCGCAATGGATTGCGGAAAAGACCGGACAGGAAGGCGCGCTGCAGTCCGTGCGTGCACGGGTAGCGCAGCTCGATCATGAGACCCATCAGTTGCAGCAACGGCTTACGGAGGCCCAGCTGAACGCGCAAGGCACTCGCAACACACGCGAACATCGTCAGGCCGAGCTCGCTCGTGTCCGTCTGGAAGTGCAGGAGACGGCCGGTCGCATTGAGAGTTTGAATCAACAGTCGGACACGTTGGGCGCTTCCCTGGCGCAGAGTCGCGCGGAGCGCGAGCGGCAGGAAGCCTTATGCCGGGAGATTGGACAGTCAATGGATCGTCTCAAGGTGCAACTCGTGGAGGCCCAGGAACGGCAGGCGCAGGAAATGGCACAGGCTCATGAAGCCGAATCCAGTCTCGAGGGTGTGCGCAAGGCGGTGTCTGCCCTCCAAGAAAGCCGTCTCACCATCGAGGTCAAGCGGGCCGAGGTGCGGACACAACTGGCCACGGTGGAGTCGACGCTGTCCGGAACGTATCAGGTGGAGCCCGTATCGCTCGATGAACCCGGCACGCCGACGCTCTTGAGTGAGGAGGCACCGGCTCAGCCCGCGCCGACGGAAGAAGAGCTACGCCAGCAACTGCAGAAGGTCCGTGAACGGCTCGACCGGATGGGACCGATCAATCTGGCCGCCATCAGTGAGCATCAGGAGCTCGAGGAGCGGCACCGGTTTATGTCGACGCAAGAACAGGATCTCTCGAACTCCATCGCCTCTCTCAAGGAGATCATTCAACGGATCAATCGGACCACGAAGGACATGTTTGCCACAACGTTTGCGGAACTGCAGGAAAAGTTCAGCGAGGTGTTTGCCAAATTCTTTCGCGGCGGCCGTGCAGAGCTGCAGCTTGTCGAGGTGGCACCGGACGAAGAGGGAGAGCAGAAGGGACCACAGGAACCCGGTGTCGAGATCGTGGCCCAGCCTCCGGGAAAGCGGTTGAAAAACATTACCATGCTGTCGGGCGGAGAGAAGACACTGACGGCGATGGCGCTGCTATTTGCCAGCTTCCTGATCCGTCCGACGCCATTCTGTATCCTGGACGAAATCGATGCACCGCTCGACGAGGAAAACATCGGGCGATTTACCGCCGTACTTTGTGAACTGGCTCAGGGGGCCCAGTTCATGGTCATCACCCATAACAAGCGGACTATGGGGATCGCCGACTCGCTCTTCGGGGTGACGATGGAGGAACCGGGCATCTCAAAGCTCGTTTCCGTGCGGCTGAGCGATCTGCAGCCTGCTTGAGCACACGAGATCTGGCAAAAACCCCCGTAGTTCAGAGGACTTCCGCGTTCGTTTGCTTGACTTCGGTCAGACCGTCTGTTATATCCCCTCGAACGAGAACCAGAAGTGGGTGGTGGGTGACACGTCTTGCTGCGCCGAGGGGCCGGAGGCAACCATCTGAGGTCTCGGGTTCTCGCCACGGCGGTGGGTGTCCCTTCAAAACCCCATGAATCTGATCCGAACCATCCTTGGTCGCTTGTCCGATAGTTTTTTTCTTTCTGTTCCAGACAGATTCAGCACCGAATCCCTCTCGCCTCCGTCGCTTCGCCTGGTCTCTGATAAGCCGGCCATCGCGGTCGAGACGCCGTCGCGGCGTGCCTCATCGCAAGCGGGCAGCCAGCTCGATGCCATCGAGGACGCGGTGCGCCGAAGCCAGGCCTGGTTTCTGTCCAGGCAGCATGCGGAAGGCCATTGGGTCGCCGAGCTGGAAGCCGATACTACGCTGACCGCGGAATATCTGATGCTCCGCCGGTTATTGGACCGCGTCGATCCCGAGCGCGAGCGCAAGGCCGTCCGCTATTTGCGCGCCGCGCAATTGCCGGATGGGGGGTGGCCGATCTACTACGGCGGTCCCGCGGAAATCAGCGCCTCCGTGAAGGCCTACTTTGCGCTCAAGCTCAGCGGCATCTCCGGCGACGAACCCTTCATGCTGCGCGCGCGGAACTGCATTCGCCAAAAAGGGGGCGTCGTCCAGGCGAATGTGTTCACCAAGGTCACGCTGGCCTTGTTCGACCAGTACGATTGGGAAGGCATTCCCCACATGCCGGTCGAGTTGATGTTCCTTCCCAAGTGGTTTTACTTCAATATTTACGCCATCTCCTACTGGTCGCGGGCCGTTCTGATTCCGTTGCTCATCGTGTTTGCGCATCGTCCGGTGTGCCGGATCCCGAAGGAACAGGGCATCGAAGAGTTGTACTGCGTACCCCGCACCGAGTTGCGATACTGGAAGTATCCGCCGTTCAACAAGGATCAAAGGTGGCTCACGCCGCACAACATCTTTGTCGCCCTGGACGCACTGCTCAAACTGTATGACCATATGCCGCTCATGTGGTTGCGAGAAAAGGCGTTACACCGCGCCGCCACATGGATGTTGGAGCACATCAAAGGCAGCGGCGGATTGGGGGCGATCTACCCGGCAATGGCCAATTCGATCATGGCGTTGCAGTGTCTGGGGTACCAGGTCGACGATCCTCTTGTGCGGAAAGCGCTCAAGGAGATCGAAGATCTCGAAGTCTACGATACGGTAGCCATCGGCGATCAACGGCTCGAGGCCTTGCATTTGCAGCCCTGTCACTCGCCAATCTGGGATACGTCGCTCTTAATGAATGCGCTAATCGAGACCGGCATGCCGCAGGACCATCCGGTATTGCAGCGGGCGGCGGCGTACCTGATCTCACGGCAGACCAAGGCCATCGGTGATTGGATCGTTTCCGCTCCACAGGCTGAACCGGGCGGATGGTACTTCCAGCATGAAAATGAGCTCTATCCCGACGTCGATGACTCGGCGGTGGTCTTGATGGCGTTGGCCAAGGTCAAGATGACGGACCCGGCGAGCCTGCAAGATTCCATTCGAAGGGGCACCGCGTGGGTGGTGGCAATGCAAGGTTCCGACGGCGGATGGGGCGCATACGACAAGGACAACAATCGGATTGTCTTCAACTACATTCCGTTCGCCGACCACCATGCGCTCCTCGATCCCAGCACCGCCGATTTGACGGGACGGTGTCTCGAAATGTTGGCCGCATTGGGATATGACCGTACACATCCGGCCGTTGCGCCGGCCCTGGCATTCCTCAAACACGAACAGGAGCCGGACGGCAGTTGGTACGGGCGCTGGGGCGTGAACTATATCTACGGCACCTGGTCCGTGCTCGCAGGTCTGCGCGCGATCGGTGAAGACTTGTCACAACCGTACATCCGGCGTGCGGTGGCCTGGCTCGAGTCTCGGCAGAATCCGGACGGCGGATGGGGCGAGTCATGTCTCTCCTATGGAGATGCCGCCTGTGCCGGCAAGGGAGAAAGTGCTCCGTCTCAAACGGCCTGGGCGCTGCTCGGGCTCATGTCGGCCGGCGTGTCGGATTCGTTCAGTGTGGCGAGGGGAATCCAATACTTGCTTCGCCATCAGATGAAGGACGGTTCGTGGGAGGAGGTTCGGCATACCGGTACCGGGTTCCCCCGTGTGTTCTATCTTCGCTATCACTGGTACTGCCAGTACTTCCCGCTATGGGCACTCGCAATGTATCGCAATCTGAGAACGCGCGACAGAATGCGGGCCGACGAAGTGCGCGATCAGATTCTGACGGCTGGGTGCTACCGGTTCGATCATTGAGCCAACGCCGGCCGACGTCATTCATCGACGCACCTTCCAGTGGTGATTCCTCTTCCAACCCCGTCGTTCTGTTCGCCGCGACACGATGGGAGATGGCGGCCATGCGGCGTGCCATGCCGGTTGAGCGGCGGATCGAGATCGACGGTGTGAGCTGTTTCACCGGCCAGCAAGCCGGCCGAGCCTATTGGCTTGTTCCCACGGGTATCGGACCGGAGGCGGCGGACATGACAGCGAGCGCGGTGTTGAATCGACACCGTGCGGCCTTGGCGGTCTCCGCCGGATTTTCCGGCGCACTGCTGCCAACCGCAGCGGTTGGAGACGTGATCGTGGCCACACACGTGGTTTCAGGGCGATTCGACGGGACATGGGTGCAAGCCGGAGGACCAATGGCCTGCGACGACACCGTGCGCGACGCAGCACACACCGCCGCGGCCATAATCGGGTCGACGGTCCGAAGCGGTCCGGTGGTGTCGCTGTCCACGGTGCTGTGCCGGGCGGTGGACAAGCAGCGTCTCAGTCGCCAGACGGGTGCCATCGCGGTCGACATGGAAAGCGCGGCGATAGCAGAAGTGGCCAGAACCCGCGGTGTCCCCTTCGCCGTCGTCCGCACGGTGTCTGACGTGGCCGACGAGGATCTGCCCTTGGACTTCAATGTGTTCCTCAAACCCTGGGGCTGGGTTCGAGGGATCGGCGCCGTGATCTTGACTCCGTCGAGTCTCGCCGGGTTGAATCGGCTTCGTCGGCAAAGCCGGCTCGCGGCAGAGCGGCTCACGGCGCTGAGCGCCTGTTGGGCAGCCAACGGGTTCGGACTATCGCAGGCGGGAAGGACATGATGATCGAACGCGCGGGTGCATGGGGCCTCTCAGTCATTCAGGAGATGGGACGCATGCTGCTCTTCGTCCTGTCGTCCTTTGCCTGGCTCACGAGACCGCCGTTGCGGTTCGTGCAGATCGTCAAACAACTGCACTTCATCGGCTACAAGTCGACATTCGTCGTCGTGCTCACTGCCGGATTTACCGGGATGGTGCTCGCGCTGCAAGGCTATTACACCCTTCGGAAGTTCGGCTCTGAAGGACTCCTCGGATCGGCGGTCGCGTTGAGCATGATCCGGGAGTTGGGACCGGTCCTCGCGGCGCTGATGGTCACGGCGAGAGCTGGGTCTGCCATGACCGCGGAGATCGGCATCATGCGCATCACCGAGCAGATCGATGCGCTCGATACCATGGCCATCAATCCCCTGCAGTACCTGATCGCTCCAAAACTGGTGGCCGGCTTGATTGGTGTGCCGTTGCTCGTCGCGATCTTCGACGTGGTAGGCATTTACGGCGGCTATCTCGTCGGCGTCGAGCTTCTGGGCGGCAACGGAGGCGCGTATTGGAATTCGATCTCGTCCGCCGTGGAGTGGAAGGACGTCTACGGCGGCATTCTCAAATCGATCAGCTTCGGCCTGATCGTCAGCTGGATCTGCTGTTACAAGGGATTTTATACCAGGCATAGCGCCGAAGGACTCGGCACCGCGACGACGGAAGCGGTGGTGCTGTCCTCAGTGCTGATTCTCGTGTGGGATTATTTTCTTACGTCCGTGTTGCTGTAGCCCATGATCAAACTCGTCGGAGTCGAAAAAGCGCTGGGCGGTCAACGCGTCCTGCAGGGCGTGGATCTCGATATTCCCCCTGGCAAGCTCACGACGATCATCGGAAGAAGCGGCGAGGGAAAGAGCGTGCTCTTGAAGCATATGATCGGGCTCTTGCAGCCGGACCGCGGTCAGGTCTTGGTCGGCGGGATCGAGATCAGCCGATTGCGGGGCAAGGCACTCAATGATGTCCGTAAGCGGTTTGCGATGCTGTTTCAGGGGGCCGCGCTCTTCGATTCGTTGACGGTGTTTGAAAATGTGGCCTTCCCGTTGCGGGAGAAGTTGCGCATGAAAGGGCCTGAAGTCTCCAGACGGGCCGACGAGAAACTCGAACAAGTCGGATTGGCCGGCATGGGGCACAAGTTTCCCGCCGAATTGAGCGGCGGGATGAAGAAGCGGGCGGGCCTGGCCCGCGCGCTGGTGATGGAGCCGGAAATCATTTTGTTCGACGAGCCCACGACCGGGTTGGATCCGCTGATGGCGAAATCGATTCACGACCTGATCGTGGCCATGCACCAGCGGTTCAAATTTACCGCCGTCATGGTCAGTCACGAGATTCCTGAGATTTTTGCCATCAGTGATTGGGTGGCGATGCTGCGAAAGGGCAAGATTGCCTTGATGGCGCCGTCTGCGGAATTCATCAAGACGAAAGACCCGGAGATTCACGAGTTCATTTCCGTCAGCGGTCCGGTCAGCCTGAACCAGGCCGCCGGCTGAGACGACGAAGGAGCGTCCCATGGAAAAGACCAAACTGGAATTCATCGTCGGCGTGTTTGTGCTGGTGGGCATCGTGTGTCTCGGCTATTTGTCCATCAAGCTCGGGAAACTCGAGTTGATCGGCGGAAACGTCTACGAGGTGGTCGCGCAGTTCAACACGGCCTCGGGATTAAAGGCGGGATCTTCGGTCGAAATCGCGGGGGTTGAAGTCGGACGCGTTCGGGCAATTACCTTGAAGGAAGACCGGGCCGCCGTGATTCTGGCCGTGGACGACAAGGTCAAGCTCTACACGGACACGATTGCGTCGATCAAAACGCGAGGCATCATTGGAGAGAAGTTTCTCGCGCTGTCGCCCGGCGGCGGAGGCGATCCGCTCAAGCCCGGCGACACGATCCGCGACACGGAGTCCGGCCTGGATCTCGAAGAGTTGGTCAGCCAATACGTCCATGGTAATGTGAAATGACCGTTCGACCGTCGCGGCCGAGGCCGGTGCATGGAGAAGAGGGAGAGATGCTATGAAGATGGGTAGTTGTGCTTCGTTGAAGTCGGGTCGAGCATTCTTCAAAAGCCTGATCGTCGTGGCTACCATTGTCGTGACAGGCGTTGCGGTTCAGAGTGTGAGCGCCGGGGAAGCGACCGAAGCGATGAGGGGCACGATCGACGAAGTCCTCCGCATCCTGGCCGACAAAGCTCTCAAGCAGCCGGCCAAGGCCAATGAGCGGCGGCAGCTCCTCGAGAAAGTGGTAGGAGAACGGTTCGACTATGAGGAAATGTCACGGCGATCACTCGGCGCGTCTTGGGCCAATCAGTCGGACAAGGAGAAGCAAGAGTTTGTGGCACTCTTCCAAACGTTGCTCGTGAACACCTATGCCGACAAGATCGAGTCGTACACGGGCGACGGCGTCCAGTTCTTGAATGAGCGGAACGAAAAGGAATATGCTGAGGTTCGAACGAAAGTCTTGACAGGCAAGACGGAGATTCCGCTCGATTATCGCCTGCTCAACAAGGGCTCAGGCTGGCGCGTGTACGACGTGGTGGTCGACGGCGTCAGTCTGGTTAACAATTATCGCGGACAGTTCAGTAAGATTCTCCGCAACGGCAGCTATGCCGACCTCGTGGATCAGCTCCGCAAGAAATCCGAAAAGATCAAATCCCCGTAACATTTTCGAGCCGACCGCACATGACCACGCTGCGTGGCATCGCCGTCTTTCTTGTATGCCTGCTCGTAGGGACGGCATTGATCCGTGTGAGCTCTGCCCGTGCGGACACGCAGGTGTTTCCGATTCCGTCTGCCTCCTCCTCCAAGAACGATGGGAGCGATGCCGGGCTGATCGTGCCTATCCTCATCACCGATCCGGACGGAGAGCTGAAGTATTTGATGGCTCCGATGTTGATCAGAAACACCATTGTAGGATGGAGAGGCACCTTTAACCTGTTTCGCTACGATACGGGTGGCCGGACGATGCAGTTCATCGCCTCGCTGTCAGAGAAAATCGAACGAAAATTACTCTTCAACTACACGGATCCGGCGTTCAGTAACGGGCGATATTTTCTCAACTTCGGCGGCACCTTCTTTAAGAACGCCACATCCCGGTTCTTCGGGTTAGGGCAAACCACCCTTGAGGCCGGTGAAACGAACTATACAGCACGCGAAGCCCGCGCGCAGTGGCGCTTCGGCATCTATGCGAATGAGGTGACGCAGATTGCGGTGGGGCAGCGCTTCCGTCAGGTCAGCCTTCAGCATGGCGCAACGGACCTGCCATTCACGGGCGATGTCTACCCGACGGTCCCCGGAGTCTCGGGTGAAACCATCATCATCGGGAATCGCGCCACGTTCTATTACGATACGAGGAACAATCTCACGTCTCCCACGGACGGCATGGCCGTGACCGCCTATGCCGAGCTGAATCAAAACATCCGCAACAGCGATCACCCGATCTATTCACGCTACGAGTTGGAGATCAAGAAACTCTTTCCCAGCGAATCCAAGCGCGCCATTTTGATCATCCGGGCCGACCTGCAGGCCACGCTCGGCACGGATGTGCCGTTCTTCGAGCAAAGCTCCCTGGGGGGCCAGAACAATCTCCGCGGATACGGCATGGACCGGTTCATCGATAAGCATTTGATCGCAGCGAGTATAGAGGAGCGTATCCATATTGCCAGAGCCAAGATTGCGGGCGTGGCCGCGGATTTTGAAATGGCCACGTTCCTGGATACGGGACAGGTCTTCAACAGCTACAAGGATGTGAGTTTCAAGGACTACCGGATGACGCCAGGTATCGGCTTTCGCGGCATCGTGCGACCGAACGTCGTCGGCCGGATCGATTATGGGTTCAGTAAGGAGGGTGGCGCGATCTTCGCCGGTCTCGATTTCCCCTACTAACCATGGTGTCGTTAGATCGGAAGCGAAGGGCTCATGTGCCTCGAGTCTTGGGAGCGGCGCTAGCCGCCGTTGCGAGTCTGTATCCTTCCCAGGCTCCGGGGGAGGGATTCGGCCCATTCCCGGTGCGAAATTTCAATCCGCTGCAACAGTTGGTGCTGAACATGCCGGGAGACCGGGCCGCCGTGCTCACGCCGGGGACCTTGGACGTACGCCTGGAGCTTGCGGAAACCGCCGCCGTGTTTTCCGAGTTCTCGCCGAATAATTCCAGTGATCAAATCAAATTCGAAACGCTGCGAAACGGACTGTACCTGCGCTACGGGGTCACCTCGAGGCTCGAGGTCGGCTTGGAAGTTCCGATGCTGTACCGTTACACAGGCTTCATGGGAGGCATGATTGAAGCCGTCGAACGGGCGACCACCGGCCTTTCTCCGGCTCGCCAGGCGCTCAGCCAGGTGAGTTACGCCTACAACGTTACGCGCAATGGCCAGCAGATCGTCAATGGCACGAACGGGGCGTTGGGCTTAGGTGACAGCATGCTGCAGGTCAAATACCAGCTGTTCAAAGAGACGTCCGCCGTGCCCGCCCTGTCGCTCCGGACCGCGGTCAAGCTACCCACGGGAAGGGAGAGCGAGTATTTCGGAAGCGGTAGCCCGGATTTTGGATTGGGTCTGGCGATAGAGAAGGCCCTGGGGAGCCGGTGGATCCTTCACGGCAACTTGAACGGCGTAGTTCCGACCGGCCGGATTGCCGGTTTGCCGCTGTACCCGACGCTCATGGGGATCGCTGCAGCAGAATATTTGTGGTCAGAGAACCTCTCATTGACCCTACAGTTTGATTACTACACGACTCCCTTCCGCCATGTCGGTCTGGAAGTGTTCGACAAGGGCGTGAGCGAGATCGTGGCTGGATTCGGCTATCACTTCGCTGAGCATTGGCTCTGGCAGGCCTATGCCATCGAGAATGTTGACTTTATCACCGGGGGCGCCGCGGATTTTACCTTGAGCGTCCTGCTGACCTACCGGTTCCAGCCGTGACCGCCCGACCGCCCTATGGGACTCGGGGAAAACGCCCTAACCGCTTGACAGTAATGGAGGGTTATGTGAGACTGTTCGAGCCAGTATGCAGACCCCATAGCTCTTCGCCAAGCCTACTCAGCCCTTTTACTGGGCGCATGAACTCTCGCAAAGGAGCGTCGTCATGTCGATCCTGAAGACCATTCACAACCCCGCTGATCTCAAGCGGTTGAAGCCCGCGCAATTTCCTAAACTTTGCCAAGAGCTTAGGGAACAGATCATCGGAGCCGTGGCCAGTGTCGGAGGTCATCTCGCCTCCAATTTGGGGGTGGTCGAGTTGACGGTTGCCCTGCACTATTTGATGGACACGCCCCAAGACAAGATCGTTTGGGATACCAGCAACCAGGCCTACGCGCATAAGTTGCTGACCGGGCGGCGCGAACAGTTCCATACCCTTCGGCAGTACGGCGGACTGAGCGGATTCTGCAAGCGAGAAGAGAGCGTCTACGATACCTTCAATGCAGGCCATGCAGGGACCGGCGTCTCGGCCGCCTATGGCATGGTCGAGGCCCGGGAGCAGCAGGGTCTCAGGCACAAGGTCGTCTGCGTGGTCGGCGATGGAGCGATGACCGCCGGTATGACACTCGAAGCTTTGCACCATGCTGGCGGGCTCGGCAAGGATTTCATCGTCATTCTCAATGACAATCAGATGTCCATTTCCAAGAACGTGGGTGCCATCTCCTCCTATTTGAATCGGACCTTCACCGGTGAGTTCTATACGAAAATGCGGGAGGAAACCGGCCAGTTGCTGAGGAAAATCCCCCACATCGGATACGATGTCGAGAAGCTGGCTCGGAGAGCCGAAGAGTTGGCCAAGGGCGCTATCCTTCCCGGGCTGCTCTTTGAAGAACTCGGATTCCGCTATGCCGGTCCCATCGACGGTCACAATTTCGAACATCTCCTGCCGACCCTCGAAAATGTCCTTAAGATGAAAGGGCCGGTCCTTCTTCACGTGATCACCAAGAAGGGGCTGGGTTATGAACCGGCCGAGAATAACCCCATCTGGTTCCATGCCTGTCCGCCGTTTGTCCGGGAAACCGGCGCTCCGGCGAAGAAGGCGGCGAGGCCTTCCTATACGCAGATTGCCATCGAATCGTTGGTCCGGCTGGCCCGGGAAGACAAGCGGGTCGTCGCGATTACCGCGGCGATGTGCGAGGGCACGGGTCTGAACGCGTTTGAAAAGGAATTCCCCGACCGGCTCTATGATGTCGGGATCGCCGAACAGCACGCAGTGACTTTTGCGGCGGGCCTCGCGGCCCAGGGCATGCGGCCGGTCGTGGCGATGTATGCGACCTTTCTTCAGCGCGCCTATGATCAAGTCGTTCATGACGTGGCGACCCAGAATCTGCCCGTGACGTTCTGTATCGATCGCGGCGGTCTTGTAGCGGAAGACGGGACAACCCATCACGGAGCATTCGATTACGCCTACCTGCGGCACATGCCCAACATGGTCGTCATGGCGCCGAAGGACGAGAACGAACTCCAGCACATGCTCAAGACCGGCCTAAGCTATGAAGGTCCCTCATCTGTCCGGTATCCCCGAGGGGTCAGCCTGGGCGTGCCGATGGATCGTGAGCAGAAGGAGCTCCCGATCGGGAAGGGTGAGCTCTTGCGCGACGGCACCGACGTCGCAATCATTGCGATCGGTGTGTCCGTTTGGCCGGCGATGAAGGCAGCGGAGCAGCTCAGCCAAGAGGGATTGTCGACCGCGGTCGTGAACGCCCGGTTCGTCAAGCCGCTGGACCAGGAATTGATCGTGGACGTGGCCAAGCGGGTCCGCTATGTCATCACGGTGGAGGAAGGCTGCAAGATGGGCGGATTCGGCTCTGCAGTCCTCGAGGCCTTGTCCGAAGCCGGCGTGACCGGTGTCAAAACCAAGATTGTCGGCCTGCCGGACTGGTATATCGAGCAGGGCCCCCAAGACTTGTTGCGGGAACGGTATGGATTGACCACCGACGGCATCTACCGCAGCGTCAAGGAATTGGTCACCAAGAGCCCGACCACCTCACCGGAACAGGAGTTCTTCTCGGCGGCCATCGATCACCTGCCGCAGGGGGATGAGCAGGGGAGTTAAGCGGTAAGACGGACCAGATGCATATCACCAGACGACCCACCAGGCAGATTCAAGTCGGTACAGTGAAGATTGGCGGTGGTGCGCCCGTGTCTGTCCAGTCGATGTGTTCGACCGATACGAGAGATGTGGCGGCGACGGTCGAACAAATCCGGCAGCTTGAGGCGGTTGGTTGCGAATTGATTCGTGTGGCGGTGCCGGATGAGGAAGCCGCAGCGGCCCTCCCGCGTATTAAGGCGGCGATGACGGTGCCGCTCATCGCGGACATCCATTTTGATCATCGCTTGGCCTTGAAGGCCGCTGACATCGTCGATTGCGTCAGGATCAACCCCGGAAATATCGGCGCGTGGTGGAAGGTCGAAGAGGTCATCAAGGCTGTGAACGCGCGCGGGATCCCGCTACGGGTCGGGGTCAACGGCGGCTCGTTGGAGCGGCCGCTGCTCGACAAGTACGGATGGCCGTCGCCTGAAGCGCTATCCGAATCGGCGCTCAACGCCGTCCATGCCCTGGAAGACGTGGGCTTCACGAACATGAAAGTCTCACTCAAAGCCTCCGATGTCCATCATGCGATCGACGCCTACTGGCTGTTTGCTCACCACTCGACTTACCCGCTCCATATCGGCATCACTGAAGCGGGAACCGCAATGACCGGCGCGGTGAAGTCGGCGATGGGGTTGGGGTATCTGCTCTCTCAAGGCATTGGCGACACGTTGCGTGTGTCGCTTGCCGCCGATCCTGTAGAAGAGGTCAAGGTCGGATACGAGATTCTCAAGTCGCTTGAATTGCGCCATCGCGGCATCAATGTGATCGCCTGTCCCACGTGTGGCCGTGTGGAAATCGACGTCGTGCGCATGGCCAACGAGCTGGAGAAAAAACTCGGCCATATCAAGACGCCTCTGAACGTCTCCGTGCTCGGCTGTGTCGTCAACGGCATCGGTGAAGGCAAGGAGGCCGATATCGGCATTGCCGGCGGTGAAGGCAAAGGGATTTTGTTCAAGAAGGGGAAACTGGTCCGGAAAGTGCCGATGGAAGAGTTGATGGACACGTTGATTCGCGAGGTAGAACTTCTCGCGAAGGAAAAAGAAGCAGAAGCCAACGGCGAAGCCCTTGCCGCTCCTGCCAATGAAGCGTGGGAGACGCTGCCCGCCTCGGACCAGCCCTCGACGCGCGGCAAAGAAATCCCTGTCCTTAGCAATAAGTCCTGAGTGGCTCGAACCTGTTCGAGACATCGCTCGACGAGAGCCGCTTTCACTCTAGCCTACCGGCCCATCACCGGACTATAATGCGCTTTTTCGCGGGGCGCCGTACCCAAGTGGCTAAGGGAGCAGTCTGCAAAACTGCGATGCAGCGGTTCGAACCCGCTCGGCGCCTCCAAAACCGCACTTTGGAGAGAGATCCCAACTCGAGATTGAGTGCGACGAATCTTTCAATCGCGGAAAATTGACGCCCCGATGACGGGATGTTAGAATCCCCAACGTTTACAATTAGCTAGCCCGCCGGTGGTTCGCCGCCGTCACGATCCTAATCTGGAATTACGGAGCTCTCGAATGGCCGTACCTGTTTCGCAGATGTACAGGGTTGCCAGCTATGTACTCACCCAGAAACTCAAAAGGGTGAAGCGGTATCCCCTCGTGTTGATGCTTGAGCCGCTGTTCCGTTGCAATCTGGCCTGCGCCGGATGCGGCAAGATCCAGTATCCCGACCATGTTCTCGATAAACGTTTGACCCCGGAGCAGTGTTGGGCGGCAGCCGAGGAGTGCGGCGCGCCGATCGTCAGTATTCCCGGCGGTGAGCCCTTGATCCATCCCGAGATGGCCAAGATCGTGCAGGGTCTGGTCGCGCAAAAGCGGTATGTCTATCTTTGCACGAATGCGATTTTGCTCGAACGCAAGCTGGATGAATACCAGTCGTCCAAATATCTGACGTTCAGCATCCACATGGACGGCTTGAAGGACGAGCATGATCTGGCCGTCTGCCGCGATGGTGTGTACGATGTGGCGGTGCGGGCGATCAAAGCTGCACTCAAGCGCGGGCATCGGGTGACGACGAACACGACATTGTTCGACGATGCGAATCCTGAGCGCGTGAGAAAATTCTTCGACGAGATGATGGGTTTGGGCGTCGAGGGGATGATGATTTCTCCGGGGTATAGCTACCAAAAAGCCCCGGACCAACAGCATTTTCTGAAGCGGGCGCGGACCAAAGAGTTGTTTTCCAAGATTCTCAGCCGCCCGAAACGCGCGTGGCACTTCAATCAATCGCCGCTATTCCTGGATTTCCTGATGGGACGCCGCGAATACCACTGCACCCCATGGGGGAACCCCACGTATAACGTGTTTGGCTGGCAACGACCCTGCTATCTCCTGCAGGAAGGCTATGCCAAGAGTTTCCGCGAGTTGATGGAAACGACCGCCTGGCAGGACTACGGTTCAACCAAGAACGAGAAATGCGCCGATTGCATGGTGCATTGCGGCTACGAGGCGTCCGCCGTCGAGGATACGTTCGGAACGGTCTCCGGCTTCGCGCGGACGGCGAAGCTCACGCTCCTCCCAACCACACGATGATGCCGTGCGAATGCCGCGGTTGGTCCATTGCTGCGGCATTGACCGCTCGTCTCGCATCATGAGGCTGCGATCGATGGTTTCCCGGTCATGACCGATACGAAGAACCACACGGCTAGCGGACTCGGCTCGCTCGAGGGACGGCTGTTTCGCCCCGCGTCCCGGGCGGAATTGGCCGAAGCGATCGAGCTGGCGTTCGATTATCGCGGCGACGTGACGGTCGAATTGACGTCCGGCGAGTCGGTGGTCGGGTACTTGTTCAATCGCGATGCGGCCGGCGCAGATCCGTGGATCGAACTCTTCCCTGCCGACGATCCGGCATCCCGGCGAATCGGGTATGCCCAGATCGTCTCCCTTGCGTTCACGGGCGAGGATACGGCGACCGGGAAATCCTGGGAGGCCTGGGTCTCCAAGAAGGACTCAGAACGCCGGGACGACGCCGCTCGAATCGAAGCAGATGCCCGTACCCGCGGGCACCTGTAGCCCACCGGCGTCAGTCCCTCTCCGTCATCCATGAACGCGTTTTCCCAGCGCCAGTCCTGGCATCCGACGTCGCCGGGCGGCAGGTTTCGTCCAGGTCCGTCGTTGACAACCAGGGGGCCCTATGCTAGAAACATCGGCCTCAAAACTGGGGAAGCCTGTCGTGGCGAGGCGTTTTGTTGTTTGAAACCATTGCGCGAGCAGCGCGCCTCGTTTTGCGGCAGAGGGGGCAACCACGGCAAGGGCTCAGGGTCGTCCTCCTTGCATTGGGTCTGAGTGCCGTTTTCCCGTCGGCGGGTTCGGCCACCCATGAAGCCGATCATCGGTTCACGGTTGAAGGGTTCGTGTGTGGGACCGACGGCAAGGGGATGGCGAATACGGATGTTCTAGTCAAGGACACGAAGATTTCTTATGGCCAGGTCGTCAAAACGGACGGGGACGGGTACTATCGGGCGACTTTTCACTTACACAACGATAATTTAGGTGATCCGCTCCTGGTCGAAGCCAAGGGAGAGCAGCAGAATCACAACGTCCAATTTGATCCCAAAGACCTGGAGTCGGAACGCAAAGTTCAGATTCATTTTGGAACCGGCTGTGTCCATGACGTGAACAGTCCCCCTGCATGGCTATGGTGGGGGCTAGGAGGAACGGCAGCGGTCGTCGCAGGAGCTGTCGGAGTCAAGAGCATCGTCAAGGCGCGGCGCAAGCAGGGGCAGAAACGAGGCAAGGCGCAGGGTAAAAGAAAGCATTAACACCGATGGCGGTGCGTGGGGCTATAGCACCTCGCCGGATCGGTCAAGGAATGTGGCGAGGGTCAGTGCGCGTAGCTTCCGGAATCCCGTGGTATCGGCGCTTTAGCAGGAGTGCAGTCACTCCCGCAAAGCGTCTTTTTTTCGTCTGAAATCTATAAGGAGCGAGGAACGGATATGACTCTATGGAGAACGTTGCCCCTGGGATGGTTGATGGGACTCGGGTTGGTTGTGGCCGCTTGTGGCGGGGAAGGTGGTGGAGAAGGCCCGATTGTGCCGCCTCCTCCGGCGCCCGCGGAATATGCCGATAAGCATATGCCCGCAGACTGGTGGGGAGATGCTGCCAAAGTGGAAGAGGGTCGAAAACTGTTCATCGGTGAAACGAACCCCGACGTCAACTGTGCCAGCTGCCATGGCAAGGATGGCAAGCCCGTCAAGGCCGGCGCCCGCGATTTTCGCAACGGTGAGCGCATGAAGCTCTATTCGGATTCCGTGTGGTTCTGGCGGATTTCCGAAGGCGTGCCCAACACGAAGATGAAGGCCTGGAAGAGCAAGCTCTCGGACGAAGACCGTTGGAAGCTCGTGCTCTTCGAGCGCAATTTCGGACTCGCCGGCAAGAAGTGGGATGACGGCAAGAAAGAGTGGGCGGATGCCGGCAACATTGCGGTGGCCAAGGCTGAGGCGGGCAAGTAACGGCTGAACCCGCATCACCGGATCTATCGAGGAGGGGCGGCGACACACTATGAAAACATGGCAGCGCAGTCTGTTGGGGTTGTGTGCGCTTCTGGCGCTGTTCGGCGGAGCGGCCTATGCTCAGGCACCCGGCGCCCCGCCGGTTGAGTTTCCGTACACGGGCAACCGCACGGCGGTGTGGATCGTTGCCCAGCTGCATATTCTGTTTGCCGCCTTCATTCTCGGCGCCCCGATCTTCGTCGTCATCTCCGAATGGCTGGGCTATCGAAAGCAGGATCCCCGCTATGACCGCCTGGCCAAGGAGGTCATGAAGGTGACGGTCATCCTCTATAGTATGACCGCGCTCACCGGCGGACTCTTCATCTTCGTCCTGCTGGCGACCTATCCGCAGTTTACGACCTGGCTGATCAACCACTTCTTCTTGCTCTTTGCGGTCATCTATCCGCTCCTGTTCATCGGGGAAACCATTCTCCTCTACATGTATTTTTATTCCTGGGACGCGTGGAAGGGGAACAAGAAAGCCCGGCATATCGCTTTGGGCGTGGTG
>DASVBB010000053.1:0-4156 GCA_036376045.1 Nitrospira sp. | reverse complement strand
CTCGCTCCGCCGCCAAAAACCAGTTGAAACTGCTTTTGATAGCCGGGAATCTTGGCGATCTTCGGGACCACGGTCTCATGCAGTTCCGCCATTTCAATGGGGTTGTGGATGGGACCGATCGCCTGCTCTTCAAGGGACCCGGCACGGCCATCCCAGAATTGCAGGGGGATGAAGCCAGTGTTGTACACGGTAGGGGCCTGACGGCCGCCGGAAGTGCCGAATGCCCCGATGGAGAATTGACGGGCATCGGCGAAACCGGTGCCGGGGTTATGACAAAAGGCACAGGACAGGGAGTTATTCTTGGACAAGCGCGTCTCGAAGTAGAGCTGTTTCCCCAGCTCGACTTTTTGGGCATAACTTAAATTCGTCGGAGGATTGGGCGCCTGCGCCGGCATGGGTCCGATGTCCGGCACGGTCATCCCCTCGACGGTCACCGTGCCATGCGGGGCATAGCCGGATGGAGCTGACATGGCCGGCGACAGGCTACCCGCCAACCAGGCCACCGCAATGAAACCCAACCGCATTCCCTCAACGATCCGATAACAGGCTGCGCTACGGTTCATACGTCCTCCTGGGGTTCTCTTGTGGCATCGAAGGCACCTACGACACCACGGTTCTCCGGGCGGTGACTGTCGACGGAAATACCATATAACATATTGATTTTACAATATATTTCAATATGAAGGCTGAACGCTTTTTATGGTAGGCTATTTTGTCACTCATCGACAGGCCATTCATGCGGATTCCATCTCGAGTCGTCCTCCCGTTCGGCTATCGGATCTCTGTCCGTCAACTTTCGGACAGTGAGATGGACCGTCGTGACCCCAATGCCGATGGCATCTGGGACGACGAGTTGAAGACGATTTACCTGAGAAAACGGTTACCGATGACCAGGCGGCGCTACATCCTCGCGCATGAACTTGGCCACGCCTGGCTGGACTGGCAACACCGACATCTCGACAACGGCAAAGCGAAGAGCTAGCTGACATCCCGCCTCCCCTCATCCCTTGGCACTGTCCGCGAGCGTGGTGATCGCCCTCCACTCAGCCTCGGTGACCGGTTGCACGGATAACCGCGATCCCTTGCGCAGTAGCACCATCGCCTTCAGCTTGGCCTCTTGTCTGAGTCGGTCGAGCGGCAGGCTGATGGGAAATTTCTCCCGGTATTTCAGATCGACCATCTCCCATCGCGGACGGTCCGCCGTACTCGCCGGATCGTAATGATCGCTTCGCTTGTCGAACTGCGTATCGTCCGGATAGGCGGTTTTGACGACCTCGGCGCTGCCGACGATGGAAGGCGGGTCGGCGTTGCTATGGTAAAACAGCACATAGTCGCCGACGGCCATCTCGCGCATGAAGTTCCTGGCTTGATAATTCCGGACACCGTCCCAACAGGACGTTTGTTTCGGGGAACGCGCCAGATCATCGATTGAAAAAACTTCGGGCTCCGACTTGACGAGCCAGAACCGCCGCCGGTGTGTCATCTCTTACTTCCCTACGAACCAAGGCCTTGCGCTTTTTGCCTTCATCGGTATGCTAGCCCCCAGCTATTCACCCTGAGAGATCCGCGATGGAACTGACACCATTTTTGTTTGGAGCGTACAAGCTCGTCAAGTACGCGCTGTACCCGCTGAATTGGGTCTTGCTGGTCATGATGCTGACCACCCTGCTGCTGTGGCTGCCTTTCTCCCCGCAACGGCTTCGATGGGCAAGGATCGGAGCTGTCACAGGGCTCGGTCTCCTGATCGTCATTTCGAATCCTTTGGTGCCTCGTGTGCTGCTGGGCAGCTTAGAAGCCTGGCATGGCCCACCGGCGCTGTTAAAAGATGACCGGTACGACGCCATTGTCGTCCTGGGAGGAGGCGTGCTCCAGCCAGGCACGTTGCGCCCAACGGCGGACTTGTCCTCGTTATCGAAGAACCGCACTACGTGTGGCGTGGACCTGTACCAGCAAGGGTACGCGCCCAAGTTGGTCTTCAGCGGCGGCAACGGCTATGCGTTTAAGGACGCGTTTTTGAGGGACGCACCGCAGATGCAACGCTGGGCGGAACGGCTGGGAGTGCCGAAGGAGGCGATCGTCATTGAAGACCAATCGCGGACGACCTACGAGAACGCAACTGAAACCAAGCGTCTCCTGGGCGCAGGGTCAATTCTGCTGGTCACATCGGCCAACCATTTGCCGCGGGCGACGGCGCTGTTTATGAAGCAAGGTTTCCGGGTCATGCCAGTGCCGTGCGATTTTCTGATGCAAAACCGTCCGGGAGATTCATTGGAGGATCTCGATCTCTTCGATATGCTTCCCAGCGATCATGCCATCGAACAGACAAGAGACGCTGTGACTGAATTCGCCGGTATCGCCGTCTATTGGCTTACCGGGAAACTCTAATCAGGTGAAGGGGACCGCTTGCGAGCGATTTAGGGCTTGCCCGCTGAGCGGGGAAGGGCCAGTCGATAGACGCCACCTTTATGGTCCACGAGGTAGACGTCTCCCGCTTCGTCCTCTCCGAACGATGAGATCCGTAATCCGGTCTTCATGAGCACGCGCGGCACCGTCGAGTGCTTCCGATTCGCACTCGCGGAGAGTGCGAACAGCTCTCCGCTGCAGTAATCGCCAAACAGGTAGATCCCTCGCAACGCCGGCACGGCGGTCCCTCGATACACGTATCCCCCGGTGATCGAACAGCGCCCCTGCTCATGGCCGTATTCGGCGATCGGGAAGGTCAGCCCATCAGGGCTGCAGCCCTCCTCCGGATTGTAGCAATGGGCGCCTTCCATGATGCGCCAGCCGTAATTCCCGCCGGCGACGACGAGATCGATTTCCTCCCATTTGTACTGGCCCACGTCGGCCAGCCAGAGCATGCCGGTTTCCCGGTCGAACGAGAACCGCCAGGGGTTTCTGATTCCCAGGGCAAAAATCTCCGCACGACCGCCTCCTGAAGCGAAGGGGTTACCCGGCGGGATGGCATAGGGTCTCCCCCCATCGACGTCGATACGAAGAATCTTTCCCAACCATTCCTGAGGGTTCTGAGCGCGATTCTGGGGGTCGCCGCGTGAGCCGCCGTCACCGCGCCCAATGTAGAGAAATCCATCGGGCCCGAACGCGACCATCCCTCCGTTGTGGTTCAGATAGGGCTGAGGCACGACCATGAGCACACGCTCGGTGTCCGTCGACACCTCCAGGCTGCGCCCCTCGCGTCGATACTCGACGACGACCGTTGCGCCATCCTCCCGACGGTTGTAATTGACGAATATCCGCCCGTTGGTGCGGTGGTCGGGGTGAAAGGCCAGCCCCAATAGTCCCTGTTCGTTACCCTTCGTCCAGACACGGTCGCGAAGATCGAGAAAGGGCGCGTCTTGCAGCATCCCTCGATCGATGACACGAACCGTCCCCCCCTGTTCGACGACGAAGAGCTGTCCTGAGCCGTCCGCCGAGTGCGTCAGAAAGAGCGGCGACTGCAATCCCTTGGTGGCGACGGGAACCAGTTCAATGCCGGCTTCGATCGGTCCGGCAGCCGCCTCGGCCTGGACGGCACCCGCTTCACCGGTGATGCTTGACAGACTGAAGACTGCACAGACGGTAGCGAGCAGATGCCTCATGATCAGTCCTTGTCCTCCAGAAACTGGATCAGCGCTTGATACGTCAGCTCGCGGATCCGGGTCTTGGACGTCGGGCGATCGCTGATGTTCGCCTGTAGCCACACCTGGTCCGTCACCTGCACACGAGCCTCGTTACAGAGCGTCCACATCTGGTGCAGAAATTCCGAGGGCAGTCCGACCTGTACCCCTTCCGACTCGATCCGGTCGTCGAGGATGGCCAAGAGGTCGGCAATAGCCTGATCAGGCTGGTAGGAGGTCTTTGAAAACCCGAACGCCTCGTGCGCCGCGGCTTCCTGTTCGGCCTGCACGACCAGATCACGCATGTATTCTTTCAGCAAACCGACGACGTGACCCGAGAGCGCCATACTGGTTTCCCCGTCGCATTATGCGGCGAAGCGCGGGGGAGAGCAACCTGAGGTGCAGGTCCGGGACGGTCGTCGTGCAATTGACCAATCGATGGAGGGTTTTCTATGATGCGGCGATGACAGCCCCTTCGCTCGAGCGGTTTGACATTGCGGTGAATACGCCGGCCGGCCGCCTGACGACGGTGCTGGAGGTCC
>DASVBB010000050.1:0-16180 GCA_036376045.1 Nitrospira sp. | reverse complement strand
TTTCTTGGAACGGTCTAGAATTTCGTCGGGCAGCAAGCCGCGCAAGGCTTTGACGAAGATGTGCTTGGTTTTTCCGCGATGCAGCTTCCAATCGGCCGGAATCGTCGCAGCGAATTCCACGAAGGGATGGTCGAGCAGCGGTACGCGGGCTTCGAGAGAATGGGCCATGCTCATACGGTCAACCTTCGTCAGAATATCCAGCGGCAGGTAATGGCCAAAGTCCAGGTCCTGCAGGATCGAGAGCCAGTGCCCGTTGTGGCGCCTCAGCCGCTCGAGGCGCGACAGCTCCGGCCGCGTCTCTCCGACGCGCTCCCTGGCCCAGTCGGTCAACAGACGCTCCTGGTGGTCCGACCGGAACAGCGTCGTGGCATGGAGGTACCGCTCACCGTCCGGTTTCGAGAGATACTCGAGGTACTGCTTCCCTTTGGCGTCTTCAGGGAGCGCATCGGAGGTCCGCGCGAGCAGCGCCCGCACGGAACCGGGGAGAAAGCGCGCCATCCGGTCCCGCCCTTCCACGACGTACTTGTCGTAGCCGCCGAACAATTCATCGCCACCGTCTCCCGACAGCACAACCTTCACATGCTGCCCCGCGAGACGGGAGACCATGTACGTGGGAAGCGCCGAGGCATCACCGAACGGCTCATCGAGATCCCAGGCCAGATGATCCAGAATGTCCATGACGTCAGGTTCCAACACCAGTTCATGGTGGTCTGTGCCGAACCGCTGCGCGATCAACCGCGCATAGGGCAGTTCATCGAACTCCTGTTCCCGAAATCCGATGGAGAACGTCTTGATGCGTGACGTCGACTGCGCGGCCATCGAGGCCACGACCGCGCTGGAATCGATCCCGCCACTGAGAAAGGCGCCGACCGGCACGTCGCTGACCATATGATAGCGGACCGACTCCTCGAGCCTGGCGCGCAGTTCTTCGACTGTTTCGGCTTCGGAGCGCCGGTCGTCCGGACGAAACTGCAACTCCCAATACCGCTCGATGACGGGCTCGTGCTTGGGATCGAGGCGTAACCGGTGCCCGGGCTCGAGTTTATGGATGCCGTCGATGATGCTCTCACCCGGCGGCGTCGTGCCGTAGGCGAGTAGATGTGCGAGCGCCTGCCAGTTCAACCGCCGGTCCACCTCGGGCAGCTGCAGCAACGCTTTCAATTCCGATGCAAACATGAAACGGCCGCCTGCGGTGCCGTAGTAGAGCGGCTTGATACCGATCCGGTCGCGGGCGAGCATCAGGCGGCGCCGGGGCCCGTCCCAGATGGCGAATGCGAACATGCCACGGAGCGCCTGGACGCAGTCCGCCCCATACTCTTCGTACAAATGCACGATCACTTCCGTATCGGTCGCCGTCGCAAACCGGTGGCCGCGCCGTTCGAGTTCGCCCCGCAGCTGGCGGTAGTTGTAGATTTCGCCGTTCAAGACCACCCAGATCGAGCCGTCCTCATTCGAGACGGGCTGGTGCCCGGTTTCGAGATCGATGATGCTCAGGCGTCGCATGGCCAGGCCGGCGCCGTCCCTGACAAACGTTCCCTCGTCGTCCGGTCCGCGTGAGACGAGTGCCGCACACATGGCCCGCAGTTCTTCAACGTCAACGGCTTGATGCTTGTGAGACACAATTCCAGCAATTCCACACACGTCGCACCTCAAGAAATCTTGTGTTGATACCTGACAGGAAGCATGAACTGGAGACGGCCCATCGTCCTCGACACTGCAGCGCGCTCATGAGGTAACAGCAGCCCGACGCCGAGCGCCGCTGCCACATACGCCGCACCGTACACCGTGCCGACCATGAGCAGGCGGATGAACGGCGGCGCCTGCAGGCCGTAACCGACGGCCAGCGCCGGTACCGCCGCGGCCAACGAGACGGCCGCGATGAGCGACAATGCGCGCCACGGCAACAGCCGCCCGATGCCGACACGCCAACGAGACGCCGCGGCCGCCAATCCGATCGCCTTGCCCAGAGCGAGCGCCGCCACGGTGACCAGCATGGCTCCCGCCAGGCCGAACGACTGCATGGCCCAGTGAATCAGCAACGCAATCATGGCGAGCCGGACCAGATTGATGCCCAGGAGGACGTTGGTTCTGGCATACACACGCAGCAGCCCGTCCATCGGGACCGCGGCGAACAGCACCGCGACGATGCCGATCATGAAAATAGGGACGCTCGCCGTATAGCTGTCGGTGAACAGCATGACGATCAAATCCCGCGCGCCGAGCAACAGCAACCCCGTCAACGGGAAGAAGACCAGCGCCAGCTTACGCACCGCGTCGTGCCACAGCTTGATCACCTCCGACTCCCGGCCGTCGTGGATGGCCGTGGTCATGCCGACCATCATGACGTTGCACACCGTCGTCGCGACGAGATCGACCAGCGGGATCTGCAGGCATCCCACCGAATAGACCGCGAAGGTCGCCGCGTCAAAAAGTCCCGAGACCGCATACTGATGAAGGTTTTCCTGCGCGATGCTCGCGACCACCGCCAGAGCAAACGGGAGAGCGTAGGTCAGCTGTCTGGCAAAACATCGCGCATCAGGCCGGAAACCGTTCCCGAACGTGCGCCAGAAATAGTGTGCCGTGTAGGCAAAACGGAGGGCGGCAAAGGCCACTGCGCCATACAACAACGAGCGCAACGAAGGCGCGATCATGACAGGGACGATGAGAAACAGCGCCCGTGTCGCGTCGGTAGCCGCGTAGGCGATCGCGGCCGATCGGTACGCGCTGCGCGCCGTCATCACCGTTTCCAACCCGATCGACCCCTGCATCAAGAGGAGGTACCAGCCGAGCAGCGGGATGAGCGGCTCCAGCGCAGGATTGTTCATCCATCGGGCAATCGCCGGCGCATTGAGCACCAGGACGGCCGCCGCCGCCGCACCCACGCCGGTCAGAAACAACACCGAATTCATGACGTAACGCCCAGCATCGCTGTCGGCTCTGGGCAGGAAAAACAACAGGCTCTCCGACATGCCGATCTGCGTGATGGTCAGCAGCGTGATGTAGAGCAGAAACCATTGTTTGTACGTCCCGAACGTTTCGAGATCGAACAGGCGGACGAGAATGAGCGGAGTCACGAAGGCGGCTACAAAGCCGGCAATCCGTCCCGCGATGATCAGCAGTGCCGGCTTCAACATGCGAGAATTCAGATGAAAGAAGAGGTCGCCTGGGACACACGCTCTTCTTTCTTGTGCAGCGGCGTCGCTTGTCCGTTCCCCTGGCGATCGCTATGGTCCTGTTGGCAACGATGGAAGAGATCGAAAATCCAATGGGCGTGACAGTGCATGAGAATGCTGGAGAAGCCGTCAAAGGGATCGAGCGAGGAATTCTCCCACATGATCTTCCGTGGAATCGTCAGCGACGGATACCGCACGTCCCGATGCAGACAGGTGGTGTAGCCGAACCGGTAGCCCGCCTCCGCGACGCAGGAGACGATGGACGGATTGAAGCGGCCGTCGGGATAGGCAAAATGGGACACCGGCTTGCCGAGCTTCTCCTGCAACGTCAGGAGCGAACCCACGATCTGATTCGCCATGCGTTTGGGATTCTCGAGCGTGAGCAGGGCGTGGGTTTGTGTATGCGAACCGATCGTCATGCCGGCCTGGTCCAGGGTGCGCACCATGTCCCATGTCAGGGATTGCAGGGCAGGGAAGTCTTCGTCCCGTATCTGGACCACCGTCTCCAGGGCCTCGATCGTCCTCCGGAGCTGCTTCTGCGTCAACGTCGTGAACAACATCCGCATGGTGGCGAACGGATCCTTGATCACGTCGTTCAAACCTTGTCGCCTGGCGAGCGGGACGTCGTGGCTCTCACAGAGGGTGGTCAACCGTTCCGCGTCGTAATGGATCATGGGCAGGACGCGCAGGAGGAGCAGAAACAGTTTGTCATACACCTGTAAATTCCGGCGGCCGATGGTCTCAGTGACTACGAACATGCCTGCGGGGATACCCTTGCGCTGCAGCAACGGAAGCGCATGGTGGTAGACGCCGGCATATCCGTCGTCGAAGGTGATGGCCGCTAACGGCTCGTTGAACGGGTCTCCGTTCTCGAAGCGCTCACCGAGTTCGTCCAGTGTGATGAAGCGGAAATGCTGTCCGAGCCAATCAAGTTGCCGCTCCAGCATCTTGCAGCTGACGAGGTTCGGCAGGATCGCCCGTCCCTGGTGCAGCCGGATGTCTTCCACCACGGAGTGGTATCCGATCACCAGCGGAATGTGCTTCGTCGCATTGATCGTTTCGATCACGCTATTCGCCCCGGTCCATCGCAAACCGGCAGCCAACGCCGTCTTCACCATCGTACGGAGCGCCATCTCACACTCCTTTGCGGCTCTCGATGAGGCGGTCAAGCACCGTCTGCGGAAGCCAGCGCCGCGCGGCGTGCTTTCCTTGGCTCTCAGCCTCCAGCGAGGCCCGATAGAGCCAGCCCCGCCAGGAGGGCGGAAACAGGTGGACCCGCGACAGGTCGCGCGTCTCCTTGGCCCAGCGGAACTTGTACGCCTCCGTGCCGTGGAGCAGATCATATTCCTCCGCTCCTTCGGCCAGCGCCTGTTTGATCGCAAGCCCCATCGTGACCAATCCCACGCTATGCTTGCGCCATGCGGGATCGTAGCCGGATTGATAAAAGTAAAAGCGGGGGCCCCGCCGGAACCCGTACAGTGCCCCGACCGGACGGCCGTTGACCTTCAGCAGGAACAGCCGAAGCCAACCGCGCTCCAGCGCGATCCGGCTGAACGCGTCATGAAACGCGAGCTCTCTGGACGTCTGCATCGCTTGCGATCCGCCCCGTTCCTGCCAGGCGACGGCATGCAGCGCCATGAACGCCTGCAAGGCGTCGCGGCGTTGATCCTCCTTCTCCACGGCGTCGAACTCGACGACGCCCGCCTTTCTGAGATTCTTCAAACGTCGCGTAAAATTGTAGCGGTGATTCGCGCCGAGAGAATCCAGATAGGACTCCCAGGTATGGCCGCGCAGCGTGATATACGGGCAGCTCTCGATCATGCTGCGCTTGACCTGCCAACCGCTGAACTCCAGCTGCTTGACCATGCCGTCGGCCTCCGCAGAGCGTGTCAGCAGATGGCTCAACGTCACCACCGGTTTTGCATGGTTGAAATAGTCGGTCATGGCCACGCGGACCATCTCCTCGTCTCCCCGCCTCGCGATGACGTCCAGGTAATCGGATCCGACGATGCCGGTTCCGAGAAACTCGGTTGACTGGTGACGCATGAGTCCTCCGAGCGTGCGCAGACGGGAGAAGAACGGCGCGATGCCGAGCAACTGGCTCTGCCGCCGGACGGTCATCAGACGAAGCGTCCATTGATCCCGCTCAAAGCACCGCCACCAGGTCGTAAGCCATTCGGGCGTGAGAAACAGACAATCCTGGTCACTGTGTTCCAGCAGATCCGTCCATTCGTCGACCAGGTGCGGGAGCCTTTCCGCGTCCTCGATGATGTTGATCAGCAAATTGTTCGACGTACGGAACGACAACCGATCGGCCTCCTCGGGTGGCTGCAGGCAGCTGTAGTCGTGGATGTCGATGCCTTGCCGGACGATCTTGGCCGGCAGGCCGGCCATCACGCTGTTGGGCGGAACATCGTCGAGCACGACCGCGTTGGCGCCGATCACCGACGACTCACCGACCGAGATGGGACCGAGGAGCTTGGCCCCGGCGCCGATGACGCAGCGATCGCCGATCACCGGCACACCCCACCGGCGCGAACGGTCGCCGATCGTGACATCGTGACCGATCGACACATAGCGTCCAATCTTCGTCCGCTCATGCAGCACAATTCCCAGTCCCCCGTATGCCAGCTCGGTCCCTTCACCGAATTCCACCGACATCGGAATCACCGACCGGCACAACAGGTACATGGCCCCGTAGGCCAGTTGTGGAACGAGCGGAATGCGGCGCTCGTAACACCACTTTCCGATGCGATGGATCGCCAAGGCGTTCATGGTTCCAACCACACGCTTCGTGATTCACTCATGTAAATGCAGGCCTACCCGGCGGCCGGCCGATTTCATCATCCGATACAACGGATGATTCTGTATACGCGGCAGCAGCATGAACTTGAAGCGATGGAGCATCCGGTTGCGCATCCGGTTCGGGAAGATGAATACCCAGGAATGTGCTCTCGTGCGGTTCGCCCACTCGAGCTTCCATCGTTCGGCATCCCCGAGGAAATCGACTTCTGTCAATTTGCGTTTCCAGGCATCCCGCAGCATCAATTCGCAGAGCAGGAGCGACGGCGCGAAGGGGGCATAGTGCGGATCGTACCCGGACTTCAGGATGTAGAGCTTGTTGTGCACCAGCAATGCGATTTGGACCGCGATTCGTTTGCCCTCGATCGTCAGGAAGTGCAGTTGGAGCCACCCGCCCTCCGCAGCCCTGGTGAGCAGACTGCGGTAAAACGCCAGGCGATCGGGCCTGTTCATGATCGCGGTGCCCGCCTTGCCCTTCCACGCGGCAGCCTCCAGCAGGAAGGCCTCATCGAGGGTTCGGTTCAGGTTCTCTCCCCCGGTGACAATTTCGTGACGGACGTCGCCGATCCGGTGCAGACCCTTCGCGCGCCCCCGCAGGTTGGAGAGATGCTTCTTCGACAGAGACTTGGTATAGCTCTCCCACGGCTGGTCGACGGGAATGTAAGGACCGTCCGAGGAGTGCCACTGGCCAAGGAGGAAGTGATCCTCGTACGCCCAGAACCGCAGGTATTCGGCCGCGCGGGCGTTCTCGGGAATCTGACGAAGCTCCAGCATGTCCCACTTCGAGGCTTCGGCGGCGAGGAACTTCCAGATGGTTCTGCAGGCTTCTTTCGCCCGCCGGGTCAGAATGAGATCGAACCGTTCGGTATAGACGTTGGCGATCCCGCGCAAGCGCCGAACCGGACAGCCGTAGACCCGTCCCTGGTCGAACATCAACGGGGCGATGGCAATCGGCTCGTTCTCCTCGAACACGATCAGAATATGCAGCTTGCCTTCCGGCTTGAACGATTCCCACCAGGTGCGAACCCACTCGTGTCGCAGGAAGGGATGATCGATCCGTGCCTGGTCCACCAACCGGTTCCAGACGGGCCCCATGCGCAGGAACGTCTCGTCGTCTTCGACCAGTTCGACGCGCAGAGGGACCGCCTTCGCATCGGCCGTCGACTCCACGAGGATGGGGCCGTCGCGGGACGTCTCATCTACAGCCGGAACGATCGTCGCCGTATCCATGACTGTTTCCTCCTGTTGCCCGGGTGCAGCCCGGCGCCCATATATAAAATCAATGAGAAAAATAATGAGGCTCCTATTTGGTCACATCGATCAATGTCATCCAGCAGAAGCGCCGGAGCGGGGGCGCCGCTGCAAGCAGCCATCGGTCAATCATCTGCGTCATGCCCATCGTTCGTTGAAACAGCGCGCGGCTGCCTGTCGCCAACAGAAGGCCCGGAGGCACGATTGAGAGGAAATGGAACCCGCGAAAGCCCCCGCGCGCGAAGCATCCGATCAGTCGTTGGATCTGGCCGACAGTCATCGGTTGCTCCGTGGGAGTTCGCCGGCCGGGCGTCAGCAGCCGGAACAGACGAAGAAACGGGTTGTGGGCCAGCGGTTCGATGAAGATGGCACGACCACCCGGCTTCAATACGCGCTTGATTTCCTGCTCGACCATTGAGACGTCGGTATGATGGAGAATCGCGACCCCGAGCACGAAATCGAACATGCCATCGGTGTACGCCAGCGTCTCAGCCGGCATGACCGAGGCATGGATGCGATCCTGCAGTCCCGCATTCTTGGCGGTCTTGACCAGGTTGCGCACGCTCTCGGGTGAAATATCGAACGCATGCACCGTCGCACCACGCTTGGCGTACTGGAGTGACCGAGCTCCGTCACCGCAGCCGAAGTCCAGGACGGTTTTCCCGCGCAGGTCACCGATCGCCTCGTCATAGGCCTTCAACACGAGATCCATCCCGCCAACAGCATAGAAATCGCGGTCGTCGGTCTGACGCCCTGCCATTCGTTCGTCGTGGAATCGGCGCTCGACGTCGTGCCGAGATTCAAGCGAAGCCTGTTGTGACATAGTGCCTCCCTTACCGTGAAGATGCGACAGGCTGCTGGGCGCCTGGCTTGCGACGCCCGCCCGCCTGGCGCGACGACGTTTTGACCGACTCCTGCTTGAGCGCAATTCGTGTTTCGCTCACCTGCCTGGCCATGTACCTGATCTGTGCCTCTTCGACGTCCTGATGGATCGGCAGCTCGAGGACGTGCCGCCTCAAGAATCTGGCTGCGGATCCTTCGAGCGACGCGGATTGCGGGTCTCCTTCGTTCCAGAGCTCGGTCGCGATGATTCCGCGTGCTTTCAACTTGTGTGCCGCCGCCGGCTTGTCCTTCACCAGCAGCGGGAAAAACAGTGGACAGACTCCCTCTTCGAGATCACGCCAGGGCGCAATGCCGGATTCGGCCAGCAGCCCGGCCAGGAGGGAGAAGTTCCGACGCCGGTTCGCGAGAATGGCCTCGTAATCCAGACGGTCGAGCAGTCGCTCCGACCAGGCTGAGATCGCCAGGTCGGTGTCGCGCACGTTGAACCCGATGTCTCCGACCGGCACGCGTTTCACGCGGAGGGCGTTCAGCATGGTGCCGATCAGGCGCTTGCCCGCCGTGAGCGCCGCCCCTCGTCGCGGGGCGCGGCTCTTGAAACGCTCGACCCACAGTTCGACCGCCTGGCCCATCTCAAACGCATGCCCGATTCGCCGCATCGGCAGATGATCCAGTTCGGAGAACGCATAGCGATTTTGCACCAGGAGGCCGCCGTCAAGGACGGGCAGCGTCTTGTAGAGGCAGAACACCGCATAATCACCGAACGATCCCAACGGACGTCCTTGCGTTCGACTCAACAGTGCCAGCGCGCAGTCTTCGACCAGGCGGAGGCCGTGCTCATCGCACAGCCTTCGAAGATCGGAAACCGGCTGCGGCCATCCCGCATAGTGAATGGTAAACAGCACATCCGCCCCGCGGGCCGCCTGACGCGACAGCGCTGGAATATCGGGCCGTCCCTGGCGGTCGATGGTATACAGTTCGACCTGTGCGCCGGCCGCACGGATCGCGCGCAACTCATTGCCCATGTGATAGTCCGGCGCCAGCACGCGGGTGCGTCCTGAGGCGACGAGCATCTTGAAGAGCTGGTAGATCGCACTCCTGGCCGTGTGAAACCCGCGACCGGACTGACCCAACGGAAACGGGACGGGTGTCTCTCTTCCTGGTGACGTGAAATGACGAAGCGTCAGGCCTTGCCAGGCGGGAACGTACATCATGCCTCCCTCACACCCGTTACTCGCCATGGATAGTCACCCCAAGTTTCAGCATGGTCCGTCGCACGGTGGGGAAGAAATTGGACTGGCGGATGCCCGGAATGAGGCGGAATTTCATGCCGTGGAGCAATCGTGACTTGACGCGATTCGGGAACACGAACAGCCACGCATGAGAACGCCGGCCGGTCGCCCAGCAGAGCTTCCAGCGTTCGTCGTCGCCCAAAAAATCCACCTCATCCCATTTTTTCTCCCATGCCTCCCGGAGGAGACGCTCCGTCAACACCTGGCCGGGAGAATACCGGTGATAGCCCTCGTCGTAGCCGGACTTGAGCATGAAGAGCTTGTTGCGATACAGGAGCGAAAGGCGGACGGCGATTCGCGACGCACCGACTTTCAAGAAACACATATGGAGCCACCCCATCTGTGCGGCCCGTTGCAACATCTTCCGGTAAAACACGGCCGATTCCCGGCGGCTGCGGAGCGAGGTCCCTTCGTCCACTTTCCATGCCACGGCCTCGAGCTTGAGGGCATCCTCCATATCGGCTTCCCAGCGGTCGTCGATCGCGACCACATCGAGCACGACGGGGCCCTCGCGCTCGAGTTGCCTCGCGTGGTTCCGCACATTGGAGCGGTGGGCTTTCTTCAACGACTGATAGTACGTGTCCCACGGCTGGCTAATGGACACATACGGCGCCTCGTTGGCCGACCAGCGGCCCACCCGGTACCCGTCACGCTCAATGAGCGGCGACAGATATTCGAGGGTTTTCGAATCGTCGGGAAGCTGGCGAAGTTCCATCACGTCCCATTCGTCCGCATGGTCCTTGAGGTATGCCCACATGAGCTCGCAGGCTTCCCGTGGGCGCTCCCCCAGCAGCAGGTCGAACCGTTCGGTGTAGACATTCACGATGGCTTGCAGGCGGCGGATGGGGCACCCGTACAGCCGCGCCCGGCTCAGCATCAACGGCGCGATTGCCACAATGTCCGCGCCGGACACGACCGTCAGGATGTAGGGCGCCGCCGATTCCCCAAAACAGTCCCACCACACACTGATCCATTCATGTGTGAGGAAGGGATGGTCGATCCCCGATCGCTCGAGCAGCTTGTTCCAGACCGAGCCCAGTGCGAGAAACTTGGAGTGTTCCGTGATGACTTCGATATGCACGCAGCACCTGTCCTAGCGCCGTGGAGCGGCGGCCGAAGGTTTCCGACGGTTCGTCTCCAGAAGTTCTTCGTACAGATGTTCGACGGTCCGAATCATGCGCTCATTGGAAAAATGGTCGAGCACGCGGCGGCGACCGGCCTGGCCAAACGAATGGCGCATCCCCGGCGTCAAGAGCACGCGGCAGATGGCCTCGGCCAGCGCGGCCGGTTTTCTGGGAGGCACCAGCAGCCCGGTTTCGCCCTCGACCACCACTTCCGGATTGCCTCCAATGTTCGTCGCGACGACGGGCAAGGCGGCAGCCATTGATTCCAGCAGCGAATTCGACAGACCTTCCCCGCTCACGGACGGCAAGACGGAGACGGCGAGCGACGAAACGATTTGTGGCACATCAAGACGGAATCCGGTGAAGACGACCTTGTCTTCCAGTCCGAGTGTGGAGACCTGTAATTTGAGCTCTTCGCGGTACTGCGGGTTGAAGGAGTTGTCGCCGATGATCAGAAATTTCGCATTCGGAATGCGCGCCAGCACATCGGGGACTGCGGCCAGAAAATACTCGAGACCTTTCTGCCGCGCGATGCGGGACACGACTCCGATCAGGACATCGTCCGGGGACAGCCCGAACTCCTGATGCAGCGACCGGTCCGGCGTGGGTAGCAACGGCGGGCAGATGATGCCATTGGGAATCACGGTGATCCGCTCCGGCCGGTAGCCTTCGACAACCAAGCCGCGCTTAATGGCCTCGGCATTCACGATCACGCGATCTGCCAGACGGCACACGATCTTATTGACCGCCCGTTGGCGTGCCGTCCAATACTCGCCGGTGTCCCTGATGGACGCCAGCACGACCGGCACCTGAGCAAGGCGTGCAGCCGGAAGCGCGAACACATTGGCGTAGAAGTTATACGCATGGACGATGTCCATCCGCTGCTGCCGCAGATAGGAGGCCAGGCGAAGGCATTGCTTGATGGCCCGCAGGCCGTAGAGTTTCCGAATCTTATAGACCTCCAGCGGCGTACCGCTGAGATCGACGGCGATCTGCTCATCGAAGCATCCGAAACAGCCGAGGTGCAGGTCGAAGCGCGACGCATCGATGCCGTGGCGGATATTCAGCACCTGCCGCTCCGAGCCGCCGATCGCCAGATACGCCAGGAACTTGAGCAGACGAATCGGTTCTCTTCGCACCCCGGCCCTGCGGGCTTCGATCGGAGGAGCCACCGTCATGGGGTCATCCAACTCAAATCGCGACGGACAGCTCATGCTTCAACCTCCGATGCACGACCGCGGAGCGCACTGGCGATGGTCCTGGCACCGATCGCAAGGCCCGCGATGTAATAGAAATAGTATTGGTAGCTGACGGGATGAAACATGGCCGCCGTCGCGTAGGCGATCAAACTGATCTGCAGACCCTGAGCGAGAAAGAAGAGTTCCGGAGAAGACGTATCGTGCTGCACATTTGCGACGGCTTTGAGGCAGGACCAGAAGAGCACGAGAAAAATCGCCAGACCAAACAACCCCAAATCGATTGCATGCTCAAGATACACGTTGTGGACTCCCAGCCATCCGCCCCTCGCTTCGCGCATGACGAGCATGTTCATACCCATGCCCGCGCCAATCACAGGATTCGCAAGAATCGTTTTCCCGGCAATGATCATGTCGGCGATGCGCTCCTGCGCCGAACCGGTGCGGTCGGCTGCCACGTTGGTGATCGTGCTCATCCGGTCGAAATACGACGAGGGCAGCAGGGGAAGCGCCAGCAACGAGGCGAGCAGTCCGGCATAGATGAAGGAACGTTCCCGCCGGTGCCGGAGTTTCCACAGGTAGACCAGCAGAATCACCCCGAGCGTCACCGCGCCGCCGCGCGAGTAGGTGAGCACGACCGTCGCGGCCTCCATGCCGATCGCCGCAAACAGAACGACACGCTGCCACGTTTCCTTCGCACCGAGAAACAGTCCGACGGTCAAGGGCAGGAGCAGGTTCACCATGAGGGCCATGTCGTTCGGATTTTTCGTGAGGGCCCCCTCATTGCCGACAAGCCGGTCCTGATTGGCCCCTTGATCGATCATCGCCCCTGTCAGGAAATTGTAGAGGGCGAACAGTCCCAATCCGATGGCCATGCAGGTCAGAAGCCACGCTGCGAGGCGCAGTCGCGCCATCGTCGTGACCACGTGACTCAACAACAGAAAGATGACCGCCGTCTTCGCAAAATCGGAAAGCACGGCGATGCTACCGCCCGGCCACAGCGCAAATGGAACGGTCAGGGCAGCCAAGCCTCCCAATCCGGCGATGAGTCCGAGTTCACGGTTCCATTCGAAGATCGGCATTCCTCTCGCCCAGCGATCCGAGACATAGGACAGCACGCCGATCAGGATGATCAACAGCGCCGGCCTCAACGGAGCCAGTGCGGGAACATAGGTTTGGGGTGAGAAGAGCAGCACCGCGGTGAACGCCATCACCGCCCAAAACGGCAGTGCCGCCTGCCCTGCAGGCGCCGTCTCGGCGAGCGGCTCGGCATCAACTGCCTGCCCCCCCTGCGGCCGCCACCATTCAAGTTCGAGTTCGTGCGCCATACGTCAAGGAGCCTTGAGAAGCCTAGGCGGCCGATTGTTCATCAAAGCGGGACTCATCCTTCGGGAGCGAACCCGCGCGCGGCGACTCGCTGCCCAGCACGACAACCGCAACGGTGCGCATGATGATTTCGATGTCCAGCCGGAACGAGTGGTATTTGATGTAGTACATGTCGTAGCGCATCTTCTCGATCTCTTCCTGCAGGTCATTGGCATAGCCGTAGCGCACCTGCGCCCACCCCGTGATGCCCGGCCGCACCATCGCCCGGAACGCATAGAACGGAATATTCCGCATAAAGAGGTGGTAGTTGGAGGCCGGGTGAGGACGCGGCCCGATCACGTTCATGTGGCCCATCAAGACATTGAAGAGCTGAGGCAGCTCATCCAGCCGGTATTTGCGGAGCCAGCGGCCTACCGGAGTGATCCGATCGCAATTATCCCTGACCCATTCCGACCGGGAGGACACCGCCGTATCCATGGTGCGGAACTTGATGAGTGAGAATTTCCGGCCGCCCTTGCCGATTCGTTCGTGCACGAAGAACACGGGGCCAGCCGAATCCCATTTGATGAGCAGCGCGATGAGCGCGAAGAGCGGCGCGCAGACCATCAGGCCAACCACTGCCAGCAACACGCTCAAGAGGCGGAGCAGAACGGTATGCAGAGTCCTGCGGCCCAACTCCGGCGCGAAGATGAGATGGCTCGGCTGGAGTTGCTCGAGCGCGAGCTTGCCGGTCAGGCGTTCGTACAGATGCACCGCGTCTTCGATCACGACGCCCTGACGCTTGGCGTCGAGCAGCGCATCGATAGGCAGCCGGCCCCGCCGCTCGCTCAGCGCGACCACGATGCGGTGGGTGCGGGGAATCGTCCGCAGCCCCCGATCCAGAGAACCCACGAAGGGAACGCCGTCCTTGAAGACGCGACCGGGTTCTCCCGGCTCCATGAGGTCCAAGATCCGGTACCGCCGCCGTTTCCGCATTTCCTCGGTGACGGCCGTGGCGAGGTGGCTCTGCCCAAGAACGAGAATGTTTTCCACGAATGGTCTTATGTGCATAGCGTTCGGTAGTTCCTCATCTGATATCCATGTATTGAAAAAGCAGCAATCTGAGACGGTGCTCGTTCACTCTTGCCGCGACATTTCCTCCTGCTGCGCCTGCGACACCGACAGATACGTCCGATAGCCGTACGATTCGAGCAGGCCGTCGTCGTTGTTGAAGACGAGTCCGAGCAGTTTCGACGGACCGATGATGTTCAGCGCTTCGGCAATTTCCTTTTTGGAGGTCTTATGGGCCGAGACGATCATCACGAATCCGTCGACGCTCCGCCCCATCATCAGGCAGTCTGGCGCCAGCACGAGCGGCGCCGTGTCCAGAATGATCCATTCGTACTCCCGGCGCGCTTCGTCGATCAGTTCCGCAAACCTCGTGGATTTGAAGATCTCGTGCGGCATGATCTGCGCACGGCCGACCGTCGCCACCGACAGGTTGTACGCGGGCAGTCGCCGCACGATGTCCTTGAGCGCCAGGTTCGGATTCAAAATCGCATCACGAACCCCGAGGACGGCGCCGTCCCGAAGGCCCATTTGTGTCGGAACCGAGGGTTTCCTGAAATCGGCGTCGACCAGAAGCACGCGGGCCTGCGGGGATTGAGACAGGGCGCCGGCCAGGTTGATGGAGGTGACCGTCTTCCCGTCTCCCATGGTCGGGCTCGACACCGCAACGACCTGAAGGAGGCCGGAGTGCCGTCGCTGCTCCAACATCATCCCCAGCGTCCGGTATTGCTCCGCTTCGATCGTGGCCGGCGACACGAGACTGACCAGCCGATCGTCCGGCTTTGAGCGGATGGCGGCCTTCTCCATGATCGGAATCGGCTCGGATCGAGTCTCCAGGCGGCCATAGGCCGACGACGGGTGCGGCTCCAGGGGCGATGTCCGTAAGACGGGCTTCATGTGTTCTTTCATGGCGTCATTCCTTCGAACGAGGACTCACGGTCCTCAACGGGTTTGTTGCGGCGCCCGGCCCTCACTGAGCATCCAGACCAAGTTGTCGTTGTCCCAGGCGAGATAGGAGAACGCACCGATAATCAGCACCAGACTGACGATGGACGCGAAGGCCCGGAGTGTGGAACGCCGGTAGTTGCGCAGACGATCGGCTTTCGTCACGATCGCCGGCACGCGCACGAGAATCGGCACCTTGGTGAAGCTCCTCAGGCTCTCCACGTCGTGGAAGGACTGATCGCGGTGCTCGGACATCATCATCCCGCCGATCGCCAGCGCGATCGACAGCGCCAGCGCACCCAGCATCAGCTTGAGGCGGCTTGGCGCCACGGGCGCCCTCGACGGCATGGCGGGATCCACGATCTTCATCTGTCCCACGTGCTTCGCCTGCTCCATCGACTCCGCCAGTTGGGCGTCCTCATAGCGCTGGAGCACGGAGAAGTAGAGATCTTTGGTCATCTTGTAATCGCGCTCGAGCTGCTGGAACTCCTGGGCGTGTTGCGGAGACCGCTCGACGCGGCGCTGAATCGATGACGCTTCTCCGCGCAAGCGCTGCTCCTCCGACTTCAGAGTTTTGAGCTCGTGGTCGAGCTCGCGCAGGGCGTGTTTGATGTCCTCCGGGCTAGACAAGAGCGCCGCCGACTGCGCCGGGTCGAGTTTGGCGTCCTTCGCCGTTTCCGCGAGGGCCTTCTCGATCGCCGCGATTTCTCCTTGCACCCGGATGACATCGGGATGTTTGGCGCTGGCGCGGGTGCGCAGCTCCGTCAATTCGGTGCGGAGCTTTTCCAAATGATGCGTCATGGAGTCCGGATTGTAGATGGAGGCGGCGGGGGCGCCCGAGTTCAAATCGAAGAGCTGCTTCCCCAACCGTTCTCTTCGCTCCAGCACTCGCATCTGATGCTCGCTGTTTGACGTCAGTTCCTGATTCAATCGCCCGAGGGTCGACAAATTGACATCGATCTGCTCGGGCAATTCGCCCATGTGGCGCTGCTTGAACGCGGCGATCTTTCGCTCATCATCCTCGTGCCGCTGTTTGATATCGTTCAGCTGCTTTTTCAGCAGCAACGTGGTTTCGCTGGCCTGATTGGTCCGCATCTTCATGTTTTCTTCGACATATTGCGTGGCCAGCGTATTGGCGACTTTGGCCACGGTCTCGGGATCACGCCCGCGATAACTGACCTTGA
>DASVBB010000045.1:0-12210 GCA_036376045.1 Nitrospira sp. | reverse complement strand
TTCGACACGCGCATCTTTTTCATCATGTTGGCCCGATGCGCTTCGACGGTTTTGACGCTGATTTTCAGCCGCTGGCCGATTTCCTTGTTTTTGAATCCGGCCCAGATCAATTCAAGGATTTCCTGCTCACGACTGGTCAGTGATTCGGGTCGCTTCTTACGTGGCGGAGGGGCGAGATCGGACAATGAGGTGCGAGATCTCAATCTTGCGATTCGTGCCATGTTTCTGGTTCTCCTTTGATCGCGGATCGATTGCGCTATACTGCATCCAGAGTCACCCCACACGGAGAACGTTCGCGGAGTTGTGTGAGAAATTATAGAAACTCCTCTAGGTCATGTAAACCAATGCAAAATGGCCCTAGTGTAACTACTTACTCAATCATTGACCGTACGGATTCGCCGGTACGGGCAAGTCATGGACCTCCATAAATGGTCGACGGTCATTGGTACATTGTTGCAGCGGCGCTCGGAGCCTTGATCGGTAGCTTTTTGAATGTCTGCATCCATCGGCTGCCCCGAGGGGAATCGATCGTCTGGCCCGGCTCGCATTGCCCCTCGTGCGGAGCGTCGATTGCATGGTACGACAATGTGCCGGTCCTGAGCTATCTTGTGCTGCTCGGTCGTTGCCGGAATTGTCGCGCGCCCATCTCCATGCGATATCCACTGGTCGAAGCGGCGAATGCGGTCGGGTATGTCACCATTCTCTCGGTCTTCGGCGCGGATTGGCCCACCGTGTTTTATTGCCTGCTGTATTCTGCATTGCTGGTGGTGACCGGCACAGACCTGACTCATAAGATCATTCCGAACGTCGTGACTCTTCCCGGCATCGTGCTCGGACTGCTTGGTGCAGCGACCGTGCTACCCGTCGGGCCGATCAACGCGCTGCTTGGCGTGGCGGTCGGAGGCGGAATTCTGTGGTTCCTGGCGTGGGTCAGTCCCTACCTGTTCGGCAAGGAGGGGATGGGCGGCGGAGATATCAAGTTACTGGCGATGATCGGCGCGTTTCTGGGATGGAAACCGGCACTCCTGACGATCATGATTGGGTCGTTGACCGGTTCCGTCATCGGCGTGAGCCTGATCGCGCTCGGTTTCATGAAACGGGACGAATATATCCCGTTCGGCCCCTTCCTCGTCCTTGGTGCGCTCATTTCCATGTTTTACGCCCAACCGTTGCTGGCTTGGTATCAGGGCTTACTCAGCCCGTCGCTATAAGCTTCTTTCCCAGACTGACTTGCCGGAACTGTCTGTATCTAATTGATCTCCCGCCCGTATCGGAAATTTTTCTCATGTGAGGTGGTCGCTCGCGACGACGAATGGGAAGCGGCCTGAATTCCCTGAGAAGTCCCTGAGATGTCTCAAGTGATCGCCGTGGAGCCATCCCGGCATGAGTTTTGGAACTGCCTCGGCGTCATGGACGCTATCGCCCGCCTCGGGACGTCAACGGGAAAAAGTCTTGCGGAGCTCATGATCGTGACCGCTGTCCTGGGCATAGTCGCAAGCTTGGCGGCACCGGCCTACCAAAGCTTCCAGACGCGCGTGCAGACACGGACCGCCACCGCTGAAATTGCGTCGACGCTCAGAATGGCCAGACATCTCGCCATGGCGAGACGAGAGCGACTGCTGATCCGATTCGACCTTTCGGAGCAGACGATCACGATCCGCCAGGCTGATGCCGACGGTGTCTTGAACGTCTATCGTTACGCAGACAAAGGCATTGTCGTGGATGAACCCACGGCCGGGCCTGAGCTGTTCTTTCATGCGAGCGGCCGCTCCGCAAGCGCCAGCACGATTGTCATTCACGATCGTGATCGTGTTCGCTTTACGGTCACGGTCAGTCTCACCGGACGGGTCGTCATTTCATGATCACGCGCTGCACTGGTGAAACAGGCGCAACGTTTTCAGAAGTGCTGGTGGCTATGCTCGTGACATCCGTCGGAGTGGTGGGGGCCATGGGAGCCTTTGAGGCCGCCGATAAAATCCTCGGTCGGGACGCGTTGGCCGCCAGAGCGCTGGCGATGGCGGAATCCAGGCTCGAATCCAAACGCGCTGTGCCATGGGAACAGCTGCTATTGGACGATTTCGATCACGATGGCGTGCCGGAGGTGGTCATGCGCGACGACGGGACCGGCGCGGACCGGTCGGAGGGCGATGGCATCTATTCAGCCATGCTCGAGAAAGACGGCGTGAAGCTCGTCTGGACCGTCGCTACCCATCACCCGGGAAATCTGAGCACCGCGGGCTCAGTCGTCATCGAAGCCCGTGGTCGTTATTCATCGAGCGCCGGCGAGCGGGAAGTACGTCTTGCGACGCTTCGTGCGAATCCCGCGTTCGCCGGCACACAGTAGGTGCAGGATCTTATAGATGATGGTGCACACGATGAAGAGGTCACGCTTGCGCAGTTCGACCGGTTTCAGTCTGGTCGAAGTGATGGCGGCCATGGCGGCCGGACTCGTTGTCCTCGCTGCCGCACTGCAGGCGGTAGGCTATTTCCAGCGCGAGTTTGCCCGTCTGCACGAGCGCCTCACCCAACAACAGGATGTCCGTCTGGGACTCGAACTGTTCGAGCAGGAGCTTCGTCTAGCCAGCTCCGCATCGATGTCGATTGTACGCCCCGATGTCGTCGAGTTTACGGCGAACGTCGGCGGGCTTGCGACAATGGTGACCGCTGCCATGACGCCAGGACAGACCACGGTCCCCGTCGAAGATGGACGGGGCTGGCCGGACAATAAACTCGTGAAGCTGTGTTGGAATGATCAGTGCGAGCAGTTTACCTTGGCGCGCGGGGGGCAACGGAATTTGTTGACGTTCGTTGAGCCGGCAACCCGGGGGGTGCCGGCCGGTTCGTCGGCGATGGTCATGAATCGTGTCCGCTACTATAGCCGTCCGGATGAGCGTGGGGTGTTGAGGTGGTTGCGTCAAATTGACGGTGGCGCCAGCGTGATCGCGGGCAATATTGCGAGTTTTACCCTGCAATATTGGGACGCGCAAGGGCGTCCGGTCACGCGTGCCGAGTTCGTGCGCCGAATGTTCGTCGAGATTACGCTCCCGGGCCGGACGGTGAAGGAAACAAGAGAGATCGGCTTACGCTCGTGACGCACTTTGGAGGTGAGGGATGACTCGAGTCGCAAAGGTTCATGGCCATCAAGGCCATGTGCTGCTGGCAGCGCTCATGCTGATTCTCGTGCTCACGCTCCTGAGCTTCAGCCTGTTATATCTCGTCGGCCAGGATGCGCCAGGGATTTCAGCCATGAGGGAGCAAACGCAGGCGCAGCACCTGGCTGAAGGAGCCGCCGATCTCCTCGTCAGCTGGTTCCACGAGCCAGCGGCTGCACCGGACGCACTCAGCGGCTTGCTGGCCAAACGGCAGGATGCTGGAGACGGGCCTTCCTTTTTCGATGCCGCCGGTCGATCGCAGTTTGCGGGAACCCCTGAACGACCGGATCTTCTGCTCGATGTGTTCAATGAGCGCGATGCCCGCCTTCTGAACGAGTCAGCCACTGGGTTTAATGGGGCATTGTCGGAACTCGGGCGTCTGGAGCGACTGAAACTCTATGGCCCGGCACAACCGGGTCTGCTCGGTGCTGTCGAAGTCACCGCCTCAACGAAAAGCAGCAGGCCGCTGAGAAGTACCATTCGGCTCCAGCTCGGTGCGTTGAATATCCCCGCGATCCGAGCCGCCGTACAAATTGGTTTGGGATTGGGAACCGCGGGAGAGACTTCAACGATCCTGACTCATTGGGGGGATGTTCGCGTGATGGGCGATCTGATGGTGAATCGCATCAATGATCTTGTCGTGAAAAGCACCGGCGCTCCTGTCACCGGTCACTCATATGATCCATCGATGGTCTTGGAAGACCGCTGGGTGGACTACTGGATCGGCGGCAGTGTGTTGTTGCGGTCTCCGTCGGCGACCGGGAGTCCTGGCTTTCCGCCCAATGTGTTGACCCATCAGCATCCGACACCGGGGGTACGGCTTGATCGCTGGGACTACGATCTCTTGAAGCGGACGGCACTCCGTCACGGGACCTACTACCGACTGGATCGGGACGGACGACTCCATCCCGTGGGAAGTGCCGATTCCGATCCAGGATTCTCGCCAGCCGAAGTGTTGGCCACTGCAACCGTGGGACAATCCCGCGGGCTGCTCTTCATCGACACTCTGGATGGTGAAGCACCTCGCCCGGATAATCTGGGAACGTTGGTGCTTGATACGGACTACATCGAAGCACTCTTAGTGGTCCAAGGGCATGTGGTGTTGAAGCCGAGCGGCGTCGGGCATTCATTCAGCGTATTGAGTCCACCGCCCGAGGGGAGCAGCGCAATCGGCAGCCGGATTCCGGTCACCTTATCCGGTGTTCATCTCAATGGCCTGCTGTATGCCATGGGCACCATCACGGTGGAACGTGAGACCCGCATGTACGGTGCCCTCTGTGCCGCCGGCACCGTAGCTGCAAGGTCACTCCTGGAGGTCTGGTACAACTCCGATTTCGGGAGAGGGTCTTTTCGCGGTCTTCCCCTCGTGTACCGCGCGGCGTCCACGTGGCAAGTGAAATACTGATGTGAGCGGCCGATGGAGGGCGTGCATCTCTCAGCCGGCGAGAGGAGCGGCGCCCTTCCTGCCGAGGCGACGGCCAGGAGAGCCGGACGGGCCGGCAAGGTTTCTCGCCTCTCGATTGAACAAAACGTCCTTGATCTGCTCGTGTGTCGAGGCCTGCTCCCTCAGTCCGAACTTGACCGTGCGCTCGAAGAAGCGGCTGGAGGGGGCGCCGATATCGAAACCCTGCTGCTGGACCGCTATCACGTCCCCAAGCGTGTGCTTGGCGAAATCCTCAGCGACTATTACCAATGTCCCTATCTGCCCTTCGACGAACGGACCGTGATCGATGCCGATCTCGTCCGGGCTTTGAGCCACGACTATCTGAAGAGAAATCTCTGGCTCCCCATCGCCCGCCGGGGACAACTCCTCGATGTCCTGACGTACGATCCCCACGATCTCGAGCGGGGCTGGGACGTCCGACGGAGTTTCCCGGGGATGACGATCCGCTATTCCGTCGCCCTGCGCCGGGACATCGAGCAGTTTCTCGGCACGCTTGACGGACAACCAGGCGGGTCCGCCATGGGAACCTTGCTCAGCGAGCTCGTGGAGGACGTGCCGCCTGAGCCGGTGTTGCCTGACCTCCCCGCTGGTCCAGTTGACGAAAACGATTCCCTCATCGTACGGCTGACCAGTCATTTGATCACCGAAGCCGATCGTCTGGGCGCCTCCGATCTGCATCTCGAGCCATGTCTCGGCAAGAAGGACATGAACATTCGGTTCCGGGTCGATGGCACCTGTTTCACGTATACCAAGGTGCCTGCTGCATACCGTCGCGCCCTGGTCTCGCGCATCAAGATCATGGCCAACCTCGATATTGCCGAACGGCGAAAGCCGCAGGATGGGAAGATCCGCTTCAAGCTCAGCAGCCAGCGCAGCATCGAGTTGCGCGTGGCCACGCTTCCCACAACCGGCGGGAACGAAGACGCCGTGCTGCGGTTGTTGACCGCCAAGGAGCCGATGCCGTTGGAGGCCATGGAGTTCATGCCGGGTACGCTGCAAACGATCAGGATGCTGGCCGCGAGGCCCCACGGCATTTTCCTGTGTGTCGGGCCGACCGGGTCCGGAAAAACGACGCTCCTGCACGCGATTCTCAGAGAAATCAACCGCGAAGAACGGAAAATCTGGACGGCCGAGGACCCGGTCGAAATCACGCAGGAGGGTCTCCGGCAGCTTCAAATTCATCAAAAGATCGGGTTGGATTTTGCGACGGCCATGCGGGCGTTTTTGCGTGCCGATCCCGATGTCATCATGATCGGCGAGATGCGCGATAAGGAAACGGCCGACATCGCCATCGAAGCCTCTCTGACCGGCCATCTCGTCTTCAGTACGCTCCATACCAATAGCGCCGTCGAAACCGTGATCCGGCTGCTGGACCTTGGGTGCGACCCGTTCAACTTTGCCGACGCCATGCTCGGCGTACTGGCGACCAGGCTGTGCAAACGGATCTGTACGGCGTGCAAAGAACCCTACCAGCCATCTGATGAAGAATATGACGAGCTGCTGGAGGGGCAGGGCATGGCCGCTGGCGAATCTCTTCTGCCCGAACGCCAGGTACTCCAGCTGTTCCGCGGACGCGGCTGTGACGTGTGCCGTGGATCTGGCTTTCGAGGCCGTGTTCCGCTCCACGAACTGCTGATTGGAACCGCCGAAATCAAACACCTCATCCAATCCCGAGCCAGAACTGCCGAGCTGCTTCGCGCGGCCGCTCGCCATGGCATGGAGACCCTGGTTCGCGATGGGATCCGCAAGGTCATTCAAGGGTTGACCGCGTATCGCCAGGTGCGTGCAGTCTCAAGCCAGTAGCTCTCCCGTAGTTTCCCCTAGCTGTTCCTCCTTGCTCCATCCTCGTGATTGGCCACTCCATGCCGTGGATCTCACGAGGGCCTCCGACCTCCTATGTGGCGGAAATTGTTCAAACCGGCCGACGAAAATTGCCATTCGAGCCGGGAGACGCCTTGCCAACCGGCCATCATCCGCTATCCTTCAATAGGTTAGAGGAATTCATGAAGGCCCCTGATCGGCATGTCCCTTGCGAGGTCCGCCCCGGGGCTCTGGGTGTATGGACATGACTATGGCGAATCCAACAGGTCATCGAAGCATCGCTGGGTTTACCCTGATCGAGTTGATGATCGCGGTGGCGATCGTCACGGTCGGCGCATCGCTGGCCGCGCCTGAATTTGTTCGCTGGCACTCACGGACTCAGCTTCGACAAGCCACGACCGAGATCGCCTCGCAGCTGACCATGGCGCGTATGGCCGCCATGAACAAGAACCGCGGGGTCGATGTCACGATTGAGATGGCGTCCGGGGGCGTGAATATTTGGGCCGTCGCGAACGGAGGTTCGTCGGTCATTCCGAAAACATGGCTGGCGAGCCGAGTGACAGCCGTCACCGGAGCGCCGGTCACCATCTCGTTTTCGTCCCTTGGTGTCAAAACCAGCGGAGGGACGGCCACGCAGACGTTTGGTGTCTGCGACGTCAATAAGCAGCAGTACTCCGTGCAAATCATTCCGGCCGGGCGGGTGAACTGGTCGCCGACGGCGACGGCCACACCGTGCCCGTAGGCCAAATGGTGAAAGGCATGACTGGGGCGCACCACGCACAGTGGCGGAACGATCAAGGCTTTACGCTCATCGAGGGGATGCTGGCGTCGGTCATCCTCGCAGTCGGCCTGCTGGCCCTTTCCGGCATGCAGGGGATTGCTCTTGTGAAGAATGTGGACGCCAACGAGTTGACCAGGGTGTCCACGCTCGCGTCGGACATGATGGAGCGGATTTACTTCAATCGGCGAAATGCAGCTGCCTATAACGCCATTGATACGACAAGCGCCTCGACCTGCACCGCAATCAGTCTCACAACACAGCCGATGGCCAATGGCGACTGTACGCTCTGGGCCGGCCTCGTCAACGCCACCCAATTACAGAACATCCAAGGGACCGTCGCGGTTTCGACCGCTGTCGTCGGTCCGGCTGCGCTGGGCCAACGCAATGTGACGGTCACGATCACGTGGATGGGATCGTTGAAGGCCGGTCAGAGTGTCAAGCGCTTCCGGACGCTGACCATGCAACGTGTCGTGGCACCCGAATAAGGATGAGGAGCGCATGTCCGCGAAGCACGTAGGCAAAAAGTTTCCGGCGGCTCATGAGCACGGGTTTACGATGATCGAAGTGATGGTCGCCGTCGGCCTGACGGCCATCGTCGCGGCCGCTGCATTTACCATTCTCACCACCACCAGCAAGGCCGTGGTGGCCAATGAGCAGGTCGTCGATACCCAACAGGACGTGCGCATTGCCATGGAACTCTTGAGCCGGGACATCAAGATGGCCGGCTTTGGCAACCCCGGAGTGGCCATTGGAAACTGCACCTTCCCCATCATGCCGGCCGACAACACGCCCACAGGCGCGGATACCGGTCCGGATTCGATTCAACTGCTCGTGCCGACGACGAAAGCCACAGGAACGACGCCTTGGCTCTTGCAGTCTGCCACGAGCCCGAATGGAGCAGCGACGATTACATTGAGGTCGGGCGCAGTGACCGACATGGTCGCCTCAGGCCTGGTCAATGGTTCCTACATCTCAATCAATGGAGCCTATACAGCACAAGTCACGGCCGTGACTCCCTCCAGCAACACGATTACGGTCGCTGTTCCCGCTCCAATCTGGTTTCCGGCGAGCGCGCCGGTGTATCTCCTGCAATGTATCCGCTATCAGGTCGTGATCAATGCGGCCGTCTGTGGATCCGGCGAGCCTTGCCTGACCCGGGGTGTCGCCGGAGTGACAGTGGGGCCGAGTGCCGAGGCGCCCATCGTTGAAGGCATTGAGGAGCTTCAGTTGGCCTATGCCTGCGACGGCTGCGTCGCGACGATCAACGGCGGCAATCCCGATCGTATCATCGACAACCAGGGAGGGGCAGCCGGGTTCGATCAGGCGGATTTCATAAGCAATAATTTATGGACCACTCCTCCGCTGACTCCGGACAAGATCAAATTGGTGCAGATTGCACTGGTCGCCTCCCAGCCCCGCGCGGATGCCGGTTTCGGAGAAACATCGAAACTCCAGATAGGGTCGGCAGGATTGGGGGTCTCAGGCGACCGCACGCTGGCCGCCAATGCCACTCATCGGCGGCGCATGCTGAGCAAGACCGTCGATCTAAGGAACATCGGATTCTGATGAGGAGAACGTCCGTGCGATTCGAGCCAACAGTCGTGAGCGTCAGCGGAGGAGACGAACGTGGCGTCGCCATGCTCGTCGTCCTCATGGTCATGCTCATGATGACGGTGCTCGGCGTTGCCGCAATCACCGTCAGCGGCCTTGAGAACAAGATTGCCGGGTTGCAGCGTACGACGGAAAACGCCGCGCAAGCCGCCGAGTCCTGTCTGGGCACCAGCGCCAACGTCATCATGCAGACGTTGCTGCCGGAGAGTGGCTCCACGATTCCTGCCGCGCTCCTGGATACTGCGTCGCCGGCTGGACCGGTTCCGAGTACGAATGCAACGATCCTGGAGAACGAGATTATCGGAAATCCGGAAAACAGCCCTGACAATCCCGTTCCCGGTTCCGAAAACATCAGGATGCCTGCCGGGTTGATGAATTTGGGCGGCTATACCGTGTTGGGCGACATCGACCGGCTCTACGTCAAGCAGAAGGCCGGCACGGGCCAAATCCATTTCGGAGGCTACGAAGGGGCGGGCGCCGGAGGCGGCGGCGAGGCGGATATCTATTACAAGGTCACCTGCGTGGCAACCAATACGGCCACGGGAACCGAAAGCCGTGTGTCAGCTATTTATGCCTGTACGTGGAGTTCCGACGGCTGTCAGAAACAGCCATAACAGAGAGTAACCAGCAACTATGAACATTCCTGTTCCACAGGGCTCCCATGATCGCATGACCAAATGGTTGCGATCCAAGCAACAGGGGGAGGGCACCATGAGCAGCAATTGGAAAACCCAGCTACGAGCCGTATTGTGCACCGCGGTCTTGACGAGCGCACTTGGTGCAGGCTTCGTTCTACAGGCGTTCGCGGCCCCCCCGGCGCCTGCGGCTCCGCCGAACATGGTCAATTACACGAACTATCCGATGTTCCTGAACAAGACCGGACCGATCAATATTCTGTTTCTGGTGGATTTTTCCAACTACACGCTCGAAGCCGCGTTTACCGGGTTGAACCACAAGTATCCGATCTCGTTTAAGGCGGGAACCGCGACCAGTAACCAGTATGCGGCGAACGTGTCGGTAGATAGCAGCGCGGGAGCCGACCTGGTCGCAGTAGACAGCGACGGGGTGCCGATTTCCCCCGCGACCGCGAACACGACGACCCCGGCCGATACGTTCAATCCCAGCAAACAGTACTTCGGGATTTTCGACCCCTTCCGCTGCTATACCACCACTTCGACAGGATTCGTTTATGCGTGGAGAAAAGTGAGCGGCAGCCCAGCGAGTCCTGATTACACCGTCGCTTGCAATACGACCTCTCAGTGGGACGGGAATTTCCTCAACTGGCTCACGATGCGCAAGCAAGAGATGATCTATCAGGCGTTGATCGGCGGACGTCCGTTGCCGGCCCAGGCCAACGCCAATGGGACGGCGAACAGCCTTGCCGGTGCGAAAAATATCGGAGAGAACGGATCGACGGATACGTGTGCGAGCAACAGCAAAAGCTGCTGGCGATTCGTGAAATTTGTGCCGGCTGCCACGCTCACGGGACGTGTGCCCACCAGTCTGCCGACGTCGGATGTCAACCTGGCGTCAGGAGGGCCCATCCTGGCGGCAACGGGAAGATTTTTCGGCATGGGCGACGGCACCGGACAGGGCAATATTTACGTCAATGACAATACGACGGCCGATCCGTTCGATACGGCATCCGCCAATAAGTATCCCATCCAGGTGAATTTGTTAACCGAGCCGAACGATTTTCCGGCTTCCGGTCTTGCGAACACCTGCGAGGTCGGAAACGCGAATTATATGGGCACGCTAGAGTGCTATCTGCAGCAACGTTCATGGGGACTTTTCCAACGATTGAGGGCAGACGCGTTCCGCGCCGCAATCATGTTCATCAACGGTTCGACGGGGCAGGGCGGCAGCCTGCAGATCGCCTTTGATAGCGCAGTCGGTATGAGCGATTTCACGAATATCCGCAATGAGCCGACATTGGCGAATGCGCCGCTCGCAGAGTCGCTCTACGAAGCGCTCTGCTATTACAGGAAATCGTCAGGAGCCTGCTACGACAATGGCAGCGGTGTGTGGGGCACGGGATACAACAGTACCACCGGAGTGGCCGGTGATCCCTACTATGTCGCCAGTGCGAGCGCGATCGTCCCTTGTTGCCGAAACTTCGTGTTGATGATCAGTCCGGGGCAGGGAATCCTTGACGGCGATGCGCCTTCCCCTTCCCCCTTCGGAAATCTGTTTACGGGGACCAATTTGGCGGTCGACTATACGCAGCCGCCTGAAAGCATGACCGCGGCCGCAGCCAGAGCTGCCGGAGACCGGCTCGATGACGTCGCCTTCTACGGCCACACCAACGACGTGCGTTCGACGATTGGGGGCACGCAATCGGCGACGTTCTACTCCGTGAACGCAATGGGCGGAAAAACCGGCGCCAAAATTCTGGCCTCCGCTTCGAAATACGGCGGCTTCGACGACAAAAACAAAGACAATACGTCGAACTTTGCTCCTACCGCTGCGCAATATGCACTCGACGTCAAATCGGATGGGGTCACCCATCTCGGCAACATCAACCCTTGCACCTATCCGACCGGGTCGAATCTGCAGCCTACGACTGCCGGTCCCTACTATAGTTATAAGGAATGGGATTCGGACTTCGATTGTGTGCCCGACGCGTATTTCGACGCCTCGGAAGGCGGGGATATCGAAAACGAAGTCAATAAGGCGATCGCGGACATTATGAAGCGCGCCGCCTCCGGAACCTCGTTGTCCGTGTTGGCGTCGTCGACCACAGGGGATGGAAGCATCTACCAGGCCTATTTTTTCCCCGAAGAGTTCGACACGATCGGGGGCGTGTCCAACGAGGTTCGCTGGACCGGATACATCCAGGGCCTGTGGGTGGACAGTTACGGAAACATGCGGGAGGACACGGTCCAGGACGGTCGATTGGTCTATGCGGACGACAACATCATCGAAACTTGTGCCGCCACCGACAAGACGACGAAATTCCTCCGCTATCCCGATTCGAACGGAGACGGGCAGAAAAACGACAGTGTGACGTCGTTGTCGTGCGATACCGATGGATTCGACCTACGCGAGATGCAAGGCATTTGGGAGGGCGGGAGGAAGCTTGCAAAACGAGATCTCTCGACCAAGCCGAGAAAGATTTTTACATGGGTCGATCTGGACAACGACGGGGAAGTTGATACGGATGAACAGAAGGATTTTGCGATCAACGGCGGAAGCGTGACGACGGGTCTATCGTCCAACGAGTGGAAGGCCTATCTGCAGGGGAACGCGACCGGGAGCTTTACCGCAGCCGATATCATTAGTTACGTCAACGGGAACGCGGTGGCGAGCATGCGCAACCGAACCAAGACGATTCCAGGCGAATCGGGCACATTCGTCTGGCGCCTGGGCGATATCGTGAATTCGACACCGACGCTGGTCGG
>DASVBB010000044.1:0-8180 GCA_036376045.1 Nitrospira sp. | reverse complement strand
CCGACCCCCGCGGCCGTCGGGCTCATCATGGAGACTATCGCCAAGCGCGAGCATCTCAATCTGATCGGCGTCGACATCGGCGGGGCAACGACGGACGTCTTTTCCGTCTTCGAGGGCGTCTTCAACCGGACCGTGAGCGCGAACCTGGGCATGTCCTACAGTATTTCCAACGTCCTGGCTGAGGCCGGGCTGGCCAATATCATGCGTTGGGTGCCCTTCACGATCGACGAGCAGACGCTTCGCAACCGCATCAAGAACAAAATGATCCGTCCCACGACGATTCCGCAGACGCTCGATGAATTGCAGATCGAGCACGCAATTGCCCGCGAAGCCCTGCGGCTGGCGTTGATCCATCATAAATCGCTGGCAACGAGCCTGAAGGGCGTTCAGCAGGAGCGCACAATTTCGGATGTGTTCGAGCAGCAGGCGTCGGGCCGCACGCTGATCGATATGCGCAAATTGGACTTGATCGTCGGCAGCGGCGGCATTCTGTCGCATGCCCCGCGGCGGATCCAATCCATGCTGATGATGATCGATGCCTATGAGCCCTTGGGGTTTACCATGCTGTCCGTCGACAGCATTTTCATGATGCCGCACTTGGGTGTGCTGTCGACCATCAATGAGAAAGCCGCAACCGATGTGTTCGTGCGAGACTGCATGATTTATCTGGGCACCTGTGTCGCGCCGATCGGACAGGGCAAAGACGGGGAGCCCTGTGCCGAGTACCAAATCGTGTTCGACGACGGCCGGACGGTGAAGGACCGGCTGCTCTTCGGAGATCTCAAACCGTATCCACTCGAAGCGGGATCAAAAGCCAAAGTCACAGTGCATCCGGTCAAATCCGTCGATGCAGGGGCGGGCGCCGGTGCTTCGATGACCCGGGATGTGCAAGGCGGCGTCGTCGGGCTGTTGTTCGATGGCCGTGGACGCCCATTCCAGTTACCGGCCGAGCCGTCCGCTCGGGTGGCCGCGCTGAACAAGTGGTATCGTGCCGTGGATCTCTACCCGAAAGGATAGGGAGAGGGCTTTTTCAGCAACTTGTCATGGCGCATTCCTATACCCCAGGACTAGCCGTCGCTGATCGCACGGTCATCAAACGCCGGCGGCTGTTGCCGCTGCCGGGGACGCTGTTGGTGAAGATCGGGGATCGCGTGCGGTCGCATCAGGCTGTCGCCCGCGCTGAACTTCCCGGGAAAGTCTATCCCGTCAATCTCGCCAATCAACTCAGCATCGCCCCGGATGAGATCAAGGAGTATCTGGTCAAGAAAGAGGGCGATACCGTTGCGAAGGACGAAATCCTTGCGGAAAACAAGCCGTTGATCAAGTGGTTCAAGACCGAGATCCGTTCTCCGGTGGCGGGGACGATCGAATCGCTGTCTGAAGTGACAGGGCAGGTGCTGCTGCGGGAACCTCCACGTGTCCTCAACCTCCTGGCCTATATCGACGGGACGATCGTGGAAACCATCCCCCGTCAGGGCGTCGTGGTGGAAGCGACGTGTAGTCTGGTGCAGGGAATTTTTGGCATCGGCGGCGAAGTCTGGGGCGAGTTGCAGGTGGCAGTGGCCTCGCCGGACGAGCCGTTGGGGCCCGGCCATCTCAAACCGGACATGAAGGGAAAGATCGTGGTCGGGGGATCGTTTCTCCCGGCCGAAACCATGGCCAGGGCGAAAGAACTTGGCATTGCCGGCTTGGTTGTCGGTGGGATTCATGATAAGGATCTCCGCGCGCTGTTGGGCTACGACTTGGGCGTAGCCATCACCGGGAGCGAGCAGGTGGGGTTCACGCTGATTCTCACCGAGGGGTTCGGGACGATTCCGATGGCCTCGAAGACCTTCCGGCTGTTGTCCGCTCACAGCGGACAAAAGGCGTCGATCTCCGGCTCGACTCAGATCAGGGCCGGGGTGATCCGCCCGGAGATCATCATTCCGCGCCCGGCGGTCACGACCGATGCGCCGGCTGAAGGCGAACGAACGGGGATCCGGCTGGGGGATGCCGTTCGGATCATTCGGGATCCGCTTTTCGGAAAAATCGGCGAGGTGTCTGCGCTCCCGTCTGACCTCGCAAGAATTCCCACCGAGAGCGACGTCCGCGTATTGGAAGTCACCTTTGCCGATGGGGCACGAGCGGTCATTCCAAGAACGAATATCGAGGTGATCGAAGGGTGAGAGGCTTCCGCCGCATCGTCCGACCGACCGCCGCGGTCCTCTGGTTCCTATTATGGACGGGACCTGAGGCCCCCCTTTTCGCGGCACCCTCAGTCAACGCTCCTGCCGAGTTTCACGTCGTCGATACGCCGAACGATGGCGGTGGAAGTTTGACGGCCGTCTGGACTCCAAGTCATTCCGATGCGCCGGACGCGCAGTATCAGGTTCTCGTCGGTGAGGCGGGTGCCAGCGATCCGGCTTCACTCAAAGTCATTGCCGAGTTTCCGGCGAATACCCGCTATGTGAAAGATGCCAAGGGAGCCTGGTGGACCAGAGCGGCCGAACGAACCTGGCATCACTATGTAATTAAAAATGGCAAGGGCGTCGATCTGAAAGACGGTGCTGCCTATGCCGTGTCTGTCGCGATGCGCAGGGGCGATGAACGGGTCTTCGGTCCCGTGCTGCAAGCGACCCCTCAGGCCAATTGGTTCAATTGGAACCAGATCAATAACCTGATGCTGGCGCTGGGCTTCGGCGCGCTCGTGTTTTATGCGATCAGCCACGCGAAGCGGAACGACATCTTCTTGCGCCGCATTCCGGGGCTCGACGCCGTCGATGAGGCCATCGGGCGCTCCACCGAGTTGGGCAAGCCGATTCTCTATCTCACGGGAGCGCATGACATGAGCGATCCGTCGACGATCGCAGCGGCCGTCATTCTCGGGCGAGTGGCCAAGCGGACCGCCGCTTATGAGACCGAGCTGATGGTGCCCCATCGCGATCCGATTACGATGGCGGTCTGTCAGGAAATCACGAAGCAGGCCTATCTCGAGGCGGGGAAGCCCGATCTCTTCAAAGAGGACTCCAACTTTTTCATTACCTCCGACCAGTTCAGCTACACGGCGGCCGTGGACGGGATCATGCTGCGCAAGAAGCCCGCAGCGAACTTTTTCATGGGATCCTATTTTGCCGAATCACTGCTGTTAACGGAAACCGGCGCGAGCACGGGCGCGATCCAAATCGCCGGAACCGATTCCGATCACCAGCTGCCGTTCTTCGTGACCACCTGCGACTATACGCTGATCGGCGAGGAACTCTATGCCGCCAGCGCCTATCTCTCCAAGGAGCCGATCCAGGTCGGCACCCTGCGTGGCCAGGACATCGGCAAAGCAGTGATTCTGAGCGTCATCCTGATCGGCACGCTGCTCGCCACGGTCAGCGCGGCCACCGGTGCGTCGTGGCCGCAGCTGTTTCTTGATTTCTTCAAGGATCTCAAATGATTTTTCTTCGCCGCCAGCTGCCGCTGCTGATTACGATGGTGACCGGTCTCGTGTTCGCCGGACAATACTATGTCCCGCATCCGTCCTCTGAGCTCCTGCTGACATCAGCCACCAAGTGGCTGCAGATCATCGGCGGCTTCGCCTTGGTGCTCGGCGTGAGCAGTCTCTTTCACCAACATGCGGTCAAGATCCGCCGGCAGGAAGCCGGGTGGGGATACAGTCTCGTGCTCTATGCCGGAGTGTTCGTGACGATTGTCGCCGGCGCGTTGGCTCGGGGCAAGGAGAGTCTGGACGGCGCGATGACGGCGTTCGGCTGGGTCTATAGCTTCATGATGGTGCCGTTGCAGGGCACGATGTTCGCCATCCTGGCGTTCTTCATTGCGTCTGCGGCCTACCGGTCGTTCCGGGCGAGGAGCCGCGAGGCGGCAGTCCTCCTGATCGCTGCGGTAATCGTGATGATGGGCCGCGTGCCGCTCGGCGAGTATCTGATTCCTTTGAGCGGCGACGTGTCGCAGTGGATTCTCAATGTGCTCAACGCCTCGGTCCGGCGTGCCATTTTGATCGGCGTGAGCCTGGGTGCCATTGCGCTGTCTTTCAAAATCATTTTCGGCGTCGAGCGATCCTACCTGGGTGGCGGGAAGGAGTGAAAGTTGTGGGTCCTGTCGCCAAGCAGCCCAGCCGTGCTCGCACCCCCGCCCGGTGTGGGGACCCCCGCTGCGCTCGACTGGGCGCCCGCTCGGCGCCACCCACAACAGATGGGTCGAAGGGTGCAGGAGAAACGATGACATGACGCTATCCGAGCGCATGTTGAAAATCGACCGGCGGATCATCTTCCTCGTGATCGGCCTGTGCACGCTACTGCCGTTGTTGTATCCGGTCGGGCTGCCGATCCGAATTTCCCCCGAGGTTCGCAGCATCTACGATTATATTGAGTCGTTGCCCGAACGTTCGGTGTTTCTGCTCTCCATCGATTTTGACCCCGCGTCCAAGCCTGAATTGCATCCCCAGGCCATCGCTCTCCTACGACACGCCTTTCGGAAGAATCTCAGGGTCGTCGCCATGACATTATGGGTGTCGGGCACCGGCATGGCCGATCAACTCCTGACGCAGGTCGCCCAGGAGATGGGTAAAGAGAATGGCAAGGATTACGTCTTTCTGGGCTGGAGCCCCGGCGGTCCCGCCGTCATTATCAACATGGGCCAGGATCTGTACACGGCGTTTCCGAATGATTACGGAGGCAAGGCGACAAAGGGCATTCCTGTGCTGGAAGGTGTTCAGAGTTTGAAGGATGTGACCTATGCCATCAGCCTCGGAGCAGGCAATCCCGGCGTGGAAGCCTGGTACGTCTACGGGAAAGACAAATATAAGTTCGAGTTGGGCGGCGGGTGCACCGGCGTGATGGCCCCAGGACTGTATCCGCTGTTGCGCAGCGGGCAGCTCAACGGGTTGATCGGCGGTCTGCGCGGTGCGGCCGAATACGAAAGCCTGGTCGGACAAAAGGGGAGAGCGGTGGCCGGCATGGACGCGCAGTCGGCGACCCACCTGGCGATTATCGTGCTCGTCGCGATCTGCAATCTTTTCTATTTTTCGCTTCGACAACAGCAGAGGCGCAGCCGTGAATCACACTAAAGCGGGACGGTGAGATGGATATCACCATTTTAGGCGCGTGGATGGCCACCGGATTAACCCTGTTCATCTTCTCGTTCCTCTACAAAGACAATCCGCTCTTCAAACTCGCCGAGCATCTCTATGTGGGCGTGTCAGTCGGCTATACCATCGTCAAGACTTGCGATTCCGTGGTGGTGAATTTGATTTATAAGCCGATCGTCGAGCACGGGGAGATCGCACTGCTGATTCCGGTCGCCATCGGCTTGCTGATGCTCACGCGCTATGTGCCCAAAGCGGCTTGGATGTCCAGGTATGCCTTCGCCTTTATCGTCGGAGTCGGATCCGGGCTCGCCATTCCGCGCACGATATCATCGTTCATTTTGAAGCAGGTCGAAGATACCGTCAGGCCCCTGCTCTCCATGGCTGGCGGAGACGGCCTGACGTTTTCGATGAACCTCTTCAATCCGGCGAGCAATCTCAACGCCATTATTATCCTGATCGGCGTGAGCTCCGTCCTGTTCTATTTCTTCTTCTCAATCGAACACAGCGGTCCCGGCAAGGTCGTGGCCAGGACGGGAATCGTGTTTCTGATGATCGCTTTCGGCGCGGCGTTCGGATACACCGTCATGGCCCGTATGTCGCTGTTGATCGGCCGGTTGACGGATCTGATCGAGTTCTCCGATGCATCCTACGGCCGTCCGACCTTGTGGCTGGCGATCGCCACGATCGGGGCGCTGTTTCTCTTGAGTCGAAGGTCCTCGAGTTCCCCGCCACAGTCGGAATAGCCTATCCTGGGCATTCGCATGGAACAGGGGCAGTTGCAGGGTAGGAAACCGGTTCGTTAAAATGCCACTTTCGCCTGACAGGCACTTATGACGACAGACACCGCCAAAGATCCCAAACAGTATCCCGTCTTGAGAAATCTTCAGTTTTCCCCGGTGAAGGAAGGGGAAGAGCAATACGTCGTGCTGTGGGACCCCAGCGGCCTCAGCAAAGACAAACTTGTCCTCCCGCTCAATTATTTTTTCATCATTCAACATTTCGACGGCGACCATTCGTTACAGCAAATTGGCGCGCTCTATCTCAAACGGTTCGGCGAATTTCTGATGCCCGGGAAAGTCGAGCAATTGGTCGGAGATCTCGACACCAAGCTGTTCCTCGAGGGCGAGCGCGCGGAGGGGGCCAAGGACCAGGCACGCGTCGCCTACCGGCAAGCCGCGGTGCGTCCTGCGGCCTTTGCAGGGAAGAGCTACGAAGGGGAGATGGGGCCGCTCAAGAAACAGATCGATGGATTTTTTTCGTCCAAGGAAGGGCCGGATTTCAAGCCGTCGGAGAACAAAGGCAAACCGATCAAGGGATTAGTGGTGCCGACCTATGAGCTCAAGCAGGCCGGTCCGATCTATGCCTGGGCGTATAAGGAACTTCAAGAAGCCCACCAGCCGGACGTGCTCGTCATCATCGGCACCGCGCATGCCGGACTCGAACAGCCCTTCGCGCTCACCGACAAGGATTTCGAGACACCCTTTGGCGTCGTGCCGGTCGACCGGCCCATCGTGGACCGGCTCAAGGCGCTCGTGCCGGAATATTTTACCGAAGACATCGCCCATCTCTCCGAACACGCGATCGAGTTTCAGTTGCCGTTTGTGCAAACCAACACCGGGGCCGCCGAACCGATGACGTTTGTGCCGGTCCTGTCGTCCTTCTCCGCGATGAGTTTGAATGATCCGTCCGTGCGCGCGTCTGTCGACCGATTCCTTGCGGCCATGCGTGAGGCCATTTCGGCTTCGGGCAAGAACGCCTGTGTCATTGCGGCCGGAGAGTTGGCCCATCTCGGCATGCGCTATGGGGACAGCGCGCCGCCGACCGATTTTTCCTTCCATCGAACGATGCAGTACGACCTCGAGATGCTCAAGTTCGTCGAGGACCTCAAACCGGAGGAATTCGCCGCCTATATCCAAAAAGAAAAGGACCAACGGCGCATTTCCGGATTCTCGCCGATCTACTGCCTGCTGCGGCTGATCCAGGCCGAAAAAGGGCAGGTGCTTCGCTACGACCGGGGTATCACCGATCAGTACAATTCCACGGTCACGTACGCCTCGATGTCCTTCTTCTAGCGCAGGTTGCTGAAACATGCGACAAACTCATCCGCCCACCCCACGCGCTTCGCGCGCTTTCCCGAGCGTCGTTCCCGGTCGCTTGTTCAACTCAACGTACTGAAAAACGTACGCCTCGTTGCCCAAGCTTCCTGCGGCCTTGTTGGTTGACCTGTTTGAGCAGCCTGTGTCTGATATTCGCTGCGGCCTTGCATGGGCAAACGGCGCGTCCCGGGAAATCGATTGCGAAGCAATCGGTGGATCGGGCGGGTGGGATAGGCGAGTTTTTTGAGCAGCCGCTGGTCCAGTCCACAACGGGCTAGAGTTTTGCCGCCTCCGTTTCGTAAAATGACGCACCAGAGGCCGGAGTCTGTCGTGAAAATCCGAACCATTCGCGGACGCATCGTTTGGGCCATCGTCCTGGTGGGTTGTATCCCGCTCGTGATCGGCTTGGTGTTGGCCTATGTCTCCGGCATGCAATCGTTGCGGGACGTGATCGGAGGGAACCTGCAGGCCGTCGCCGTTCAGGCAGCCGATGAGGTCACGATGCTCGTGCAGGGTGAGGTGCGCAACGTCCGCTTGCTGGCCTCGGCACCGCTGCGCGTGCGCCTGCCGGTTGAAGTGGCCAATTCCGCCTATCCACCCGACAAGGAAAAAGCCTCGGTCTTGATCAACGCCAGGACACAGCTCTGGAAAGAGGGGAGCGACCATGCGGGAGCGTTACTGAACGCCGAGCTCTCTCGGTTCCTTCTGGAGACCAAGGTTCGCGACGGCGACAAGATCATCGGACTCTTCATTGTGGACCAGCATGGAGCGCTGGTGGCCGCGAGTTCTGAGCCTGACCGGTATTATTTCGGGGATGAGGCGTGGTGGAAAGCCCTTCGCGAAAGCGGCGAGGATGTCTATCTGAGTGAGCTGATTCCTGCAGAGGAAGGCGCCTTCAAAGCATCCGATGAAACATTGGATATCGCGGTGCCGATTTTCGACGACCGGCAGCAGAACGTGATCGGTGCCGTGGTCGCCTCCTATCGCTTCGACGGTCTCTTTGCGATGATCGC
>DASVBB010000042.1:0-14803 GCA_036376045.1 Nitrospira sp. | reverse complement strand
CGATGTTCCGCTTCTTTTTCAACCTGTGAACTACGCACCCCTACGGCACTCCCTTCCAGCGTAGGTCCACCACCTTTGCGCCTGTGGTGTCACCATGACAATTGCGAGCGTGTTACCAGGGAGTAAGTTTTCCCCGTTCCTCCATCGATGTCGGTAGCTTTTCAGATTATTGACTGAGATGAGACAATGCGGGGCCGCTGAACCCTGCCGGGGAGAGACGCTCGAGGCATCCCCCAGTGTATTGCATCGAATGGAGGCTGATATGAAGCGCCTGGTGACCAGCCTGCTCGTGCTCATGAGTCTTCTCGAAGGATGTTCGACTCTCTCGGAGAAACGTGGAGTTCCCGCATCGGCCAGTACGCACTACGAACGACGCTGTGGCCCCCCACTTCCACTCGATCCTCTTGATGGCGGCACAGCACAGCAACTGTCGGCAGACCGGGTCGCATTCTTGAAACATCAGTTTTCTTCCACAGCCTTTGACACGGCGAGTGCACTTGGCGTGCTGCCGTTTCTCGATCGCCTGGCGACTCTTGAAGACGAGGTCGGGCCCCGCGGAGAGGGCCCGGCGCTGACCTATGTGCGCGAGCGCCGTCATGTCACCGACCGCATCACGTTGGGCATTCTTGATGTCTCGAGCGCTTCCGTCGAAGCTGACTGCGAGCAACGACGCGCTGCGTTGTTGGCGGAACACCTGCAAAAGACACTCGATGAGCGCGAGAGGACCTATACGGTGCTTGGCCTGCTCGGCAGCGGCGTCTTCACAATTGTGAGCGGAGGGATCGGCATCGGCGCAAACAGCATCGGGGTGTTCAACACGGCGAATATCGCCACGGTCATTGGTGGAGCAAGCGAGCTGATTTTTGGAACAGCCGCATTGGCCGACACGACCGCAAAAGGGGAGCTGCGTCACGAACGCAATCTCTTGAGGGATATCTGGACTGGCGAAAACAGCACCTTTGCCCCGGCCGTCTGGTCGTTTCTTAACCGGCCCCTGCTCGAAGAGCCGGCTCAGCGGACGTTTCGGGAGAACCTCATCTCGCAATGGCACGAGGAAGGTCGGCTCGGCCCAGCCGGATCGGACACCGAGCAACATCGCATCGACCTGTTTTTTGGAAAGGGAGGCAGTTACACCGTCGACGAACTCCGCGACAGAGCTGCGATGCTCGACCTCCTGGCGACCGATATTAGCCTGATGCATCAGGGGCTGAACGGACTCATCCGAGAGCTATTAAAACGTGACAAGGTATGATCCAATCAGGCCACATCGCGTCTGACCAGCCGATGCCGATAGCCGTCGTAATCTGGCACGAGCCGCTGATACTCAGTCGGCATCAAGGAGGATGAGATGAGGAAATCGGCCGAAGCCCGATTGCAGGCGATGGGAATATTCCAGACCACCGCGATGCGGAGAAGCGCCTTCACGTCGGGATCATGCGGGTGGGGTTCCAGTGGATCCCAGAAGAAAATTAACACGTCGATTTCGCCTTCGCTGATCTTCGCCCCGATCTGTTGATCACCGCCCAACGGTCCGCTTTGCATCCGCGTGACGGGCAAATCGAGCTCGGCTTCGAGCATAATCCCCGTGGTGCCGGTCGCAACGAGCTTGTGGCCGCTCAGGGCGTCCCGGTTGTATTTTGCCCAGGCAAGAAGATCCTCCTTCTTGTTGTCATGGGCCACAATGGCAATGGTCTTCTCCTCGCTCATCTTCACCATCTTTTCGTTCATTGTCCCCTCCCTCATGGTCGATTCTATCTCACCATTCACTATGCCAAACCGATGTTACGAGGGCGTTTCGCATCCGTCTGAGGCAAGAAGAGACGCTACGTATAATTTACGCGCTTTTTACGTCAAAGATGGGAACCCTGTAACAGGCGCTCGATACTATCTGCGCCCATGCTGGGGGCTCCTTTAACGATAGGTAAGGGGAGAGGGAGGAGCGGCCCCTGTGACGCAACTCGCAGATCGGCCACGCTCCGACCCGGCATCCTCCCCCCCGCCTGGGCACCCTGGGACCGATGCGCCAGAAGACCAAGAGAAGCCAAGATCGGAGTCACGCCACCCGCCATAACCAGATCAATCACTATCACGCCCGCCTCCTCCCTTTGTGTGTTTTAGTCTGTCCTGAACGGTTCATTTAACTTAGCGGCTGCCGCACGGCGATAAAATGTCAGGGGATCAACTAGCCATCCCCACTTATAACCAAGGTTCCCTAGAAGAACTGTTGCACATCTATACAAAAAGGCGTAGTCTTCGTTCCCCTGCAAGGCAGTGCACTTGGGAAGAGTGTCTGTGACCAAGCTGTACATTCTCCAGGAAATACAACGCACCACCAAAGCCAACGGCGGCACGCCACTCCGAAAGCTCCAGTTCGAGTCTGAGACGGGAATACGAAAATATGACTGGTTTGGCGTGTATTGGGCTCGATGGAGTGATGCCATCCGGGAAGCAAGCGGTATGCAACTGCAGGTACGTGAGATGATCAGATCACACCACGTGAGGTCGCTCCGTTTTCACCGCACCCGAACCAATCCCATAGTTCGACTTGCCTAAGACCAACGAACCCATCCGATCTTCCCGCATCTTATCGGCTCGCTGAGGTCCGGACCTGGTATGTTCCAGAGGTCTGGCGCAACCGCAACACCTGGTGCTGCCCATTGCAACGTTTGCAGTCGGACTGTACCTGGGACGCCAAATAGTCCGAGGGGAACCAAACTCTGTACCATCCCTGTGACATATTGCGCTCAGGTCGTGCTTTGGTCAATGACTAGCCCACGGGATGAACGAGACCGCAATGGAGATCGTGATCAACACGATAATGATCCATTCCAGGAGCTCCATGCGGCGCGTGCCTGCGCGATCGGACATTTTGCCGTAAATGCTCTCCAGTGTTTCGAGCTTCCGCAGAATGCTGGCGTCCCAATCTTCCAAGTGAAAACGTTGAGACACCAGGCGGTACACCCGGGCGAGATATTGATCGCCCAACAGCTTCAGTGTGTTGGTGACCCGCTCGAAGAGCAAGGCTCCGTCGACCTGCAGTTGGGCGATGTGGGTCGTATGTTTATCGTAGGAACCAGGAAGCGACAGCAGGCGTGGCGTTCTCGTCAGCGCCTCATAGCCTTGATCCAGCGCCTGATCGAGCTGCTCGTCGAGCATCCGCATCTCGAGCAACTCGACGTTGGCGAATTCCAGCACCGCCCGCACATCGTCCATTTCTTTCCCGAATAGCACCGCCGCATGCCAGTCGATAAGTGCGGCGTCTTCGAGGCCAAATGAAATCCGGCAGGAGAGGGCGTCGCGGATTTCTTGATCCGAGAGCGGCGTGCGCTCACCCCGCAGGATGCTGGCCAACGCCTCTTCCCGGCTGGCCCATAGGGCGGCACCCTGGATCGGTGCACAGGACTCGATCGAAAAGATCAAATAGTCCTCGACCTCGGTGGCAATCTTCGGCCGTTCGATGGCCGGATGAATCGCCTGCACGAGATGCTCGACTCGGGCACGAGACTCCGAAAGCAGCAGCTCGTGTTCGTACAGGGACTCGCTCAATTCCAGCAAACCGACGAAGGGACCATCCAAGGCAAAACGATAGGTGATAGTGACCGCGCCGAAGTCATACACCATGACCTCGACGGTCGGACTTGAAGGGTAGGACCCTACGGTGAGGGAACCGCCCTCCTGCATCAGCCGTAGCGGAGCAGGGCGGTATTCGAAGTATTGCGGCGCCCTCGCCTTATGCCGGAGTCGGCTGCGCTCGGTCTCCGCTGAAATGTGACGATTGGCTTGCTCCAGATTGATCGACGAGCCGACGTCGTAGGCAAACATCGCATAGCAAGTCCCTTTATTGATCGTGATCGATGGCTCATCGTGACGAGGCATAGGCACGCGTTCCTCTTCTACTCACACCAGGTCACTATATCAAGAACTGGGATCGTTCAACCGGCATGGAAAGCTGCAGACCCCGTGAACTGAGCCGCTGGTCGGTACGTGAAATCGGCCTAACATTGGGCATTTAACGTGCTGCCGAGCAGGTGCAAGCGCGCGTTACATGCATAGGAGCGTCCAATCTGGAACCACCGAAGAGGCCTTCGAAGGGGGGAAAGTGGAGGCACAGTTAACAGACTATTTACGGTCTGGTGACACTACCGGAATGGTGGATCACTAGGCTGTTACCCATGCGTTCCGGCACATTTCACATCATCGGGAGGATTTATGATGCCTGCACTTGAAGCTCCACTCGCAGTGCACCGAACAGCTGACGCCCTTATGGCGCAGATTCTCGAACAGCTCGACGAAGAGGCCGTGATCGGCCTTGATGCCCTGATTCAAATGCTTCCGAGTTATAGCTGGAATCAGATTTTTGCTGCCGTGGATCGGTTAGCCCGCACCGGAAGAATTGTACTGCGCCGTCATGGATATAACTATACGTTGTTTTCCGTTGCCTATCCGATGTGATCGCTTTTTACCGCAGGTCTCGGTTGAATGATCAGGCCTCGTTGTCCGATAACACCGGAGTGGTGTGGCGGATAATTTTTCCTTCCACCATATAGATCACGAGTTCCGCAATATTGGTGGCATGATCGGCGATACGCTCTAGGGACTTGCCGATGAACGTGAGGCGAATGGCACGTGTGATCGTTGCAGGATTTTCGATCATGAACGTCAGCAGTTCACGAAAGAGCTGGTGGGTGAGATCATCCACGAAGTCATCGTCGGCACACACCTTCCTCGCCAACGCCGAGTCTGAACGAACAAACGCGTCAAGGGTTTCCCGCACCATTCGCATGGTCCAGTTCGCCATCCTGGGAATATCGATATAGGGCTTGAGCTGAGGCTCTTCGTTCAATTCGATCACGCGCTCAGAAATGTTTTCCGAGATATCGCTCATCCGTTCGAGCTCGGTGGAAATCTTCATGGCAGTCGTGACAAACCGCAGGTCGCGGGCGGCGGGTGCTTGAAGCGCCAACAGTCGCATGCAGTTCTCGTCGATTTCCACATCCATGGTATTGACAAGCGCATCCCGCTCAATAATGCGCGAGGCCAAGTCCGCATCTCGGTCGACCAACGCCTTGATCGCTCCCTCAATCTGCGCTTCGACAAGACCTCCCATCCGGAGTATCTGGGACTTTAGGTCAGCCAGCTCTTGATCGATATGTCGTTGCATCAGGTCCTCGTTTTTCGATCGCTAGCCGAATCGGCCGGTCACGTATTCTTCAGTCAATTTATTCGATGGATTGGTAAAGATTTTCTCTGTTCTATCACACTCGACCAATTCGCCCTCGTACATGAACGCCGTGTAGTCTGATACGCGCGCAGCCTGCTGCATATTGTGTGTCACAATCACGATCGTCACACGCTGTTTCAGCTCAGTCACGAGTTCCTCGATCCGTGCCGTTGCGGTCGGATCCAACGCGGATGTGGGCTCATCAAACAGCAGCATCTCGGGACCGGTCGCCAGTGCCCTGGCGATGCACAACCGCTGCTGTTGCCCGCCGGAGAGAGTATAGGCGAGGTCGCGCAAACGGTCTTTCACTTCAGGCCACAGTGCGGCATCCTTCAGCGATTGCTCAACGACCGCGTCCATGTCGTGGCGCGTCATCGATCCACGGATGCGCAGGCCATAGGCCACATTCTCATAAATCGACGTGGGAAAGGGATTCGGCTTCTGGAAGACCATGCCGACCCTCATGCGGATTTCGATCGGGTCGATGGTGTGATCGACGATGTTCATGCCCTCGGGATAGAGCACGACAGAGCCTGCATACCGGTTGCCAGGGTAGAGATCGTGCATGCGGTTCAAACAACGAAGGAAGGTCGTCTTTCCGCAGCCTGACGGACCGATAAGTGCGGTGGCGTGCCGGTCCGCCAGGCCCAGAGAGATGGCTTTGAGCGCTTGGACCGCCCCGCCGTAATAGAAACTCAACTCCTTCGCTTCAGCTTTAAGGGCGGGGGTGATATGTACCTGCATTGTCATCGCTCACCAGTGAATTCGTCTTCGATAACGCGCCCGTACGGCAATGGCCAGCCCGTTCATCGCGAGCGTCATGACCAGCAAAATGACCCCGGCAGCGGCGGCGTTGATGTGAAACTCCTCCTGGGGACGAGAAACCCAATTGAACAGTTGAATCGGCATGACGGTAAAGGCGTCGAACAGCCATTGGGTCGAGAGGAACGGAAACTCCAAGGTCAACGGCGGGTGAGGGAGGAAGGCAATGAACGATAATGCGCCCACGGTGATCAACGGCGCTGTCTCGCCGACGGCGCGCGACAGCGCGAGGATCATACCGGTCAGGATTCCTCCCATCGAGTAAGGGACCACGTGATCGCGTACGGTTTGCCACTTCGTCGCTCCGAGCGCAAAGGCGGCCTCTCGAATCTGTGGCGGCACCGCCCGCAAGGCTTCACGGGTCGCGATGATCACCATCGGCAGAATCAGCATGGCCAGCGTCAATCCGGCGGTCAGAAAACTCTGTCCCAAATGGAATTCATAGACCAACAGTCCGAGCGCCATCAACCCGTACACAATCGAGGGAACGCCCGCCAGGTTCGTGATATTGATCTCGATCAGATCGGTCATCCAGTTTTTCGGCGCGTACTCTTCCAGATAGATTGCCGACCCAAGCCCCAGCGGAACGGCCGTGAGCGCGGTGAGCAGCATGACGAGAATGGTCCCGATCCACGCGCTTAAAATCCCCGCCTGGGACGCGAACCGTGAAGGATAAGAGGTGAGAAACTGCCACGACACACGGCCCATGCCGTCATAGACCAATTGTCCGATCAACGCCAGCAGCACCAGCGATGCGACAACCATCACCGTCAAACCAGCGAACGCGAACAGGCGATCGCGCCGCCGCCGTTGTACGACCTGCCGTCTAATGCGCTCCCTGTCAGTAGACATGGCGATATCGCTTCTTCAGGACGTGGCCGGCGATGTTGAACACCAGCGTCATCAACAAGAGCGTCAATCCGGTAGCAAAAATCGTTTGGTAGCCGACGCTGCCATGCGGCAGGTCTCCCAGACTGACTTGCACGATATAGGCAGTCATGGTGGCAGCCGGCTCAAGAGGATTCCATGTCAACGTGGGCTGCATTCCGGCGGCGATTGCGACGACCATCGTTTCACCGATGGCCCGCGAGATGCCCAACACATACGCCGCGGTAATGCCGGAGAGCGCCGAAGGAAACACGACGCGAAGCGCGGTTTGCATGCGGGTCGCTCCGAGGGCAAAGGCGCCTTCTCTAAGATGGACAGGGACGGCACGCATGGCGTCCTCACTGACGGAACTCACGTAGGGGACAATCATCATCCCGATGACGAGACCGGCACTCAGCATGTTGAATCCCGGCAGCTCCGGCCACAGCTTCTGAAGGGCCGGAGTCACGAACAACAGGGCGAAATAGCCGTAGACGACTGTCGGGACGGCGCTTAATAACTCTAATGCCGGTTTAATAACTTCACGAACACCGCGCGAAGCGTATTCACTGAGATAAATCGCGATCAAACTCCCCATGGGCACCGCCACCCCGAGTGCCACGGCGGTCGTTACGAGCGTGCCCGAGACAAGCGGCAATATGCCGTAATGCGGCTCCGAGAACAGCGGTGTCCACTGCCGATCGGTCACGAACTCCCACAGGGACACATGTCGAAAGAATCCGACGGACTCGTAGACCAGGACCCCGACGATCCCGACGGTGATCGCGACGGAAGTGAGCGCCGCAAACAACAACAGAGATTCAATGGCCTTTTCCTTGATTTGCGTGAACAGGCGCGAAGACAGTCGCCACGCCTCTGCTTTCTTCAAGACCGCCTCGGCATTCATGGGTTGCTCTTTACAGCTTGGCTTCCCTTTTCAGAAGGTCTTCGATCCTCAAACCAATCGTTGATGACCCTTGGAACGCCGTGCCCAATTTTCCGTTCTTGAAGTGAGAGACGACCAGGTCGTACGCTTGCTTAGGCAGCGGAACATACTTCACCTGCGGGACGAGGGTTGATGCCTCCGCAAAATAGAACTCGACAAATCGCTTCACTTCGGGTTTTGCTGCCGCCTTCGAATTCACGTAGATGAACATCGGACGAGACAGCGGCTGATAGGCGCCGTTTTCAACGGTCTCTCTCGACGGCAGGACAGGCCCATGACCACCATCGACGGCGACCGCTTTCAAGCGCTTTTTGTTCGGCTCGTAGTAGGCATAGGGAATGTACCCGAGCGCCTGCTTGTCGTTCGCGATTCCCTGCACTAGCGTGTTGTCGTCCTCGCTCGCCGTATAGTCGCCCCGGCTGGCCTTGGCTTTACCCACGACGGCCTCGGTGAAGTAATCGAAGGTGCCTGAATCAGACCCGGCGCCAAAGAGCTTGAGCGGCAGGTCCGGCCATGAACTCCTGATTTGATTCCACTTTACAATGCGACCCTGCGCAGACGGATCCCACATTTGTTTCAGCTCGGCAACGGTAATTGAGTCTACCCATGTCGCCAGCGGGCTCACGGCAATGGTCAGCGCATCAAAGGCGATCGGCAATTCATAATATTGAATTCCGGCCGCACGACAGGCTTCCATTTCGGTTTCAGAGATGGGACGGGACGCGTCCTGCACATCGGTCTCGCCCCGGCAGAACTTCTTGAATCCGCCACCGGTGCCCGAGATGCCGACCGTCACCCGCACGGCTCCGCGGGTCTCTTTCTGAAACTCTTCGGCGACGGCTTCAGTAATCGGAAACACCGTGCTTGAGCCGTCTACTTTAATCAAGGTCGTGGATTCAGAACTGCTATCCTGGGGGGCTCCGATCAGCCCGCAAATGGCCAGCAGGCCTGCGAGTAGTGAGACTCCACGGACGGTCATCTGCATACGCATTGCGCATCCTCCTCGTCACTCCTCAAACGACGGCGCTACCAATAGTTCATTGAGGATAACGGGTCACCTTCATTATTACGGTTACGCGTACGTTAACTCTGAGTTAACTCTGCGCGCCGTACCGACCCGAGAAGTTCACAGCTGGGAAGGAGTATTGAAGAGGAAACTTCAAGTGAAGCAATTGTTAACAATCCCGTAACACGCAGGCAATCAGGCCGTCACTTCCTCCCGCTACTCATTAAACGTCTTCTAACCTTCACCACTAACCAGGAGAGTCGAGATGAAGGTCTTTCTATTATCGCTGTGGTGTGTCTTAGCCGCCATACTGCTTGGACCGGAAACCGGTGGGGCCGGAGAAATTGGTCCGAGTAAACCGCGGTCACCTGTCGTCGTTGCGCAAAATACAGGCGAGACTTCCACGCAAGGGCCCGCCCAGGAGATTCCACCAGGAGGCGCATCGGTCGAAGACATTCTCCTTCAAAAGGGAACCATCACGCAGGATGAATGGATTCAGATCCGAGCGGAACAGGAGTATCGAGCGGCGGATCAGTCAAGACGGCTCGATTCGATAGAGGAGTGGAAATACAAGACTGAAGTGTTGCCGATATTGCGTGACAAGGTCAATTTCGGGTTGAACGCATTGCAATTCCTCTATGGGCACACCGATGCCCAGGTGCCGGAAGGCCGCAGTCAGGATAGTTTCTCAATCAGACGTTCGGAGATCCTGTTCTGGGGCAAAATCAGCGACTACATTCCACGTTGGCATGCGCTGTTCGAGTTTCAGAGCATCAACTTAACCAATAATACTCCCACCAGTGGTGCCTCGACTCCGACATCGGCGACGTTCTTCCGGGAAACGTATGTCGATGTTCGACCGGTTCAGTCCTGGGCACCCAATCTCAACATGATCCGCCTGGGTATTTTCCGTATGCCATTCGGCATCTTCACCGAGACCTCGGGAGGCTTGCGCGATGTGATCAGTTCGCCATACCTGACGGCAGTCGGCGGCGGCGGGGGACCAGGACAAAACGCAAATGGAACTGGCGGTGCCATTGAATTTATCCAGGAACGCGACTACTTTGCAGACGTCCGCGGGAAAATCGCCAATCGCTTGGAGTATGTCGTCGGCATCATGAACAATAATAACTATCAGGCGAACGCCCTCGTGAGCACGACCTCCGGAATTGGAGGGGCCAATCAGCCGAAAGCCTTTTATACTCGCGTTCGGCTCTTCGGCAATGACGTCTCGTTCATCAGCTTCACGACGATCCAGGGCGAATCGAATAATGCCGGAACCTTGATCAATGGGCGAGGCAAAGGGCTGTTCGACCGTTATGGAATCGATGCTCGTTACACGTCAAAAATCCTTCCTGGTTTTATGGCCCAGGGGGAATATTGGCAGGGTCATGATGGCGCCAACGCCACGACCGTGGGAACGGCGGCTAACGGTGCCTGTCAGGTCGTGGCCCAGTGCGGCGGCTCTGGCGCACCTGGCCTCATGCGCCGCACCTGGTATGTCCTGGGCAAATACCTCATCACCCGAGGACCGTTTGAAAATTTCGAGCCGACCGTCATGTACGAGCAGTTCGATCCGAACACCAAGATGAGCAATGACCTGTACACAAGAACGATCGTTGGTTTGACCTATTATTTCGAGAATTTCCCCCCCAAAGTACAGTCGAAGATCCAATTCAATTATGAATTCCGGCACCATTCAGGATTGGGCACCGGTCCCGCCTCCGTTGGATATAATTCGGCAACGGATCCCTTTGCACAGAATGCTTTCTTTATCCAATTCCAAGTCCGATTTATGTAATGAGCCTTGGCAACTGCACGACACTCACTGGTCATGGAAGCGCACAATGCAGTATAGGAGGGAGCGGCTATGAAGCAAGGTTGGGCAACAGCTGTCTTTGCGATCGTTCTCATCGTCGGTGCTTGTTCACCAAAACTCTTCCCTGCCGATGTCATGGAAGGCGTCGATCCGAACTTTGATTTCTCTCGCTGGCGCATGGTGCCGAATCAGGCATTGGAACGTAAGATCCAACTTGGAGGGAGTATCCTCCAAGTCGAACAAAAAGAAGGAAGCATGACGATCGTCGCGAGACAGCTACCCATCGTCGAGCATCCCGCCTACGGACCAAAGGACACGGGGAAAGCAAGTGGAGAGTTTGCCGCCACATTCCAGGGGCGCGTTGAATCGCAGTTCCTTCAGAGAGGCAATCGCGTGATCGTCGTCGGGACGACTAAAGCCCCAAGTGTCGTCCTTGTCGATGATCTTCGTCGGAATCTTCCCACAATGTCGGCGGACTGTGTGCATATTTGGGCCACCGAAGGGCGTGATATTGCGGATTTCCAGTCGTTTGGGGCAGGATACGAGACTCTGCCAGAAGGAACCTTTTGCACAAAGGCTCCATAGAACGGTGCCGGTCGTGTCGGCAGGCCACATGTGACTGAACAGAATTTGAATTTCATCGCCCGAGGTAGAGTTTGCCTGCTTATCGTGATGCTGAGCGCTGTATTGAGCAACTGCGGACATGAAGCCAGTTTGACCCGCGAAACCGCCACAGGCGGCGTTGTGACCTGGTCTGTACAATCGGATGGGGATATCCTTTCGTCGGCAGGTCGCCGCGATGCACTTCGGCTCATTCAAGAGAAATGTCCGAATGGTTCACGGATCATCAAGGAAGGTGAAATCCCTAAAGTGAGCGCAAGCGCGGATCGACTGTGGCGCGGGCAGATGGGGACTGACCGCATTTGGGGGATTCAATTTACATGCGAGCTATAGGTGCTTCGTACTATCTGGCATTAAGTCTTGCTCTGGCCGGGATGTCGGCCTGCTCCTTCATACCCAATCATCGGCTCACCTATAAGCAAGATGATGCGCAGATTGGCATCGAGGATGATCCGACCACTTCTGCCAAGCAGACTGATATCCGAAACGCCCATCCTTCGCCCCTGACCGTCGAGCAAGTCCGATCGCTCCTGGGTGTCGTTCAGGTGAGTGGATGGAGCGGAACGCTCATGGGCGTCTTTGTCGCTCCACCGCCGCTGCCGCTGTTGTCGGACGAGGAATTGAAGAAGTATGCAAGTCCGGTTACCGATGCTCTGAAAGAAGCCGGACCGACCGAGCGGGTGTTCTTCTCGTTCCCCAAGCCTGGAGGAAGTTATAGCGAAGACCGTACGGCTGGTGCGCTGTTTCTACGCGGGCGATACCTACACATCGTGGTCACGGATCATAGCTCCGTCTTGCGTGCTGACACTGGCGGGGACAATCTCAGAGATGTCCGGGATACGAAAGGCATGAAACTGTGGATTGCGCGACCAGCTGAAGCCGCAACGGTTCCCGATGCAGATGAGCCAACATGGGCCCCCTTTGAGATCACGCATATATCCTTAAACTATGCCCACACATTGGCTCTGGTCAAAACGCCACCACCAAGTCGCGATGGTCGCGCCGATGTGAAGCCCCCGACACCTGCCAGGGCAACGGCTCCGAAGCAGGATGTTCAGGAACAGGTTCAAGAACTCACAGATTCGAATCGACAATTGCGCGACCGGTTGGATGATCAGTCCAAGAAGACGAAAGAGTTGTCTGATGAAATCGAGCGCTTACGCCAGGAACTCGATCAGAACAAGTCGGTAAAGTCACCTCCGCGAAAGACTCCTGCCCCATAAATGCTTGCCAGCATCGCGCTTGCCGTGTACAGGCCGAGACATTTCGCTCAATTCAGGCGGCCAGGAGCTGCTGAATCAGAAAACCACGATGGTGGCAGGAGGCCGAAAGACCTGACCGAGGCATTGTCACGATGGACAAGCTGTCGGCCAGGCCCTTGACAACTCTTCTATTGGCGGGTCGGAATTGGATTTACCGTGGTTCCCGAGGCGACCGCGGTTTTCGCCACCTGGCTTGCCGGTAAGGGGAAGAACCCGGCCTTGACCACGGCTTCCTGCCCTTCCTGGCTCACAATAAAGGTCAGGAATTCTTTCACCACATCCGGCAACGGATTCTGGGGATTCTTGTCCAGATACAGGTACAGCACGCGCCTCAGCGGATACGTTTCGTCGGCAACCGTCTTCGAGGAAGGCGTAATGAACGGCATTCCCGACGCCTCTGCCAGAGGCAGAATGCGGACATTTGAGCTTTGCAAACCAAACCCGCTGTACCCGATACCGGTTTGATTCCGGCTGAGGTCCAAGATCACCGATGCTGCTCCCGGTTGTTCGCGAATACCAGTCGTGAAATCCCCGCCGGCCAGGCAATGTTCCTGGAAAAATGCCCTGGTCCCAGATTTTGGGTCCCGCCCAACGAGTTCAATCTTGGCCTTTTCCCACCCGCCAGTTAAGCCAAGTTGTCCCCATTGCGTGATGGCGGTTTTCTGTCCACGGTTTCTAGTGCTGGAGAACATGGCGTCCACCTGATCCAACGTCACGCCTTCCAACGGATTGTCCTTGTGCACATACAGTGCGACAGCATCCACGGCGACCGGTACCACGAGGGGTTCATAGCCGTGCTGCGCAACAAACTCCTTGATTTCAGCGTCGAAGAGCTCGCGCGAGCTGGAAAGAATCGGCGGGAAAGCCCGCTCGTCGAAGATCACGACTTTTCCAACCTTGCTGAGGGGAGGTTCTAAGAATTTCGCGACGGAGTCTGTCGAACCTCCGCCTCGAATATCAAATGTGACCTTTGGCTGACGTCGTTGAAATTCTACACCCAGGCGTGTCAGCAGTGGATGCATGGTATCCGAGCCCCGAACCTTAAAGCTTCCAGAGACCTGTGCCTGTGGGGTATAACGCGCGAGATTGGCATCGACGTTGACCGAAGCGAAGGCCCCAACTTGTTCGGCATTGGTATTCACGGGTTGGCTGACCATTCCCGCGGCAAACAGTGCCGTCCCCATGAGTTTGAACCCTCTCGAAACCAGCCTCACCGACCGGTCGTTCGCATATGACATGTGCGTCCCCCTCCATGGTTATCGTCGAACCGGCTTCGCGTTCCCTTCACCGTAACCTGGAGCGATTGCATGGAGGTAACCTGAATGTTACAGATCTGTTAACTTTGCATGGAGAATCGATGACCGAGGGATTAGAGAAAGCGGAAATACCGCACCGCGCTGGTGCCCGTTGACTCATCCCGTTGAAGCACCACGGCACCCGATTTGGTCGTCTCGTTGACCGTCAAGGTCATCCGGGCGGAAAAGATATTGCTTTTGACATCGTACGTGGACAGGCCTCGTAGTTTCGCAAACACTTCCTTCGCGCTGCCGACTTTGTCCAAGTCTTGCGGGGTCTTGAATGGACGGGATTGAATAATCTCCCCCGCCATCGATTGTGTAATGCCCGGATCTAACGCCTGTATGACCAGCAAATCAGCCGTATTGATATTGACCCGGCTTTCACCGTCCTGGGGAAATACCGTGACGTATTGAAGCAGCTTCTCGACGATCTCCGGGGTCATGCCTTTGATCAATTGCATTTCGCGCATGGATTGGAGAGGCGCATTGGCGGCACGATACGAGGGACGCAATGCCTGATAATAGACCGACTCGGCGCCCGCCGGTTCCGGAATATCATCGGCATCCACCCAGTCCACGATCCCATCCACGAGTTCCGGATTAATCTGCAGCAGCGCGAACAGCCGCTTCACTCTGTCCACTTTCGTTTTCTTCGCATTGGGATCGATGCCGGCGGTCGCCAGATCGTTCAAATTCAGCTTGCTCCGCTCATCTTCGATCTGAGCCGTCATCAATCCGTCGCCGATCGCATACTTATTGATGGGAAACGCCCAGAGGTCGGTCGTGGCATCGTACATCTGGCCGGTCTGCTTGTCCCGAAGATGATCCTGTTGCAATACGGCTCGTGCGGCCTGTACGGCCGCTCTGGTCAGCACCGTCGCTTTGAAATTATCCCGGAACGCCGCCGCCTCGCGATATTCACGTCGCGCGTCGCTGTCGAA
>DASVBB010000040.1:0-2603 GCA_036376045.1 Nitrospira sp. | reverse complement strand
CAATCTCTACCTGCCCGCGATTGGACTTCTCCTCGCGATGGTCGCTCTTGGTTCCCATCTCATACAATGGCTTCAGACAATCATCTGGCGGCCGGCCCTCGTTCGAATCGGCGCATCCGTACTCGCGACAGCCTTGATTGCCGTACTCTGTCTCTTCACCTACCAGCGCAATCTGCTCTATCAAGACCGGCTGTTGCTCTGGTCCGATGCCGTTCGAAAATCTCCGCACAAGGCGAGGCCACACAACAATCTTGGCTATGCCTATGCTCTTCACGATGACTGGGACCACGCTATCGACGAATTTCGGACGGCGGCAAGACTCGATCCGGATTTCATCGTGGCCCAACACAACCTCCGCGATGCGTATCTTCGTCATGTCGGACGCCAGTAGCGCTGCTTGCCACTGCTTCAACCGTTCGCTTCCTGCAGAACCGCATGACCGTAGTGCAGCAAGCTCGTGGCCTGCGTCCAGCGGTCCATGAGATTCAATCCCACGAGTAAAAGCCGGTGCCCGTCTTTGACCATGCTCGCGATGAGGCAGCGACCGGCCCTGCTCGTATAGCCCGTCTTTACGCCGTTCACATTCGGATCGACGAGCAGCTCGTTCGTGCTTTGCAGCGACATCTTTCTGACGCCATCCACCGTCGAAATGTCGCGGACCAGCGTCCGCACCATCATGGAAAAAAATGGTTGCTGCAGCGCTCGTTCGGTGAGTTTCGCGAGATCCACGGCGCTTGAATAGTGGCCAGAGGCGTCGAATCCGCAGGGGTTGGCAAAATTCGTATCTTTCAGTCCTAGTTGGCGCGCCCGCTCGTTCATCATGGCGACGAATCGCTTGTCGTCCCCTCCGATATGCCAGGCCACGGCCTCGCAGGCATCGTTCGCACTGGCCACCAGCATGGCCGTCAGCAGATCCCGTAGCAAATATTCCTCTTCGGCTCGGAAGTCGTAGGGCGAGTGATGCACGATGGCACGGCGATCGATCTTCACCACCTGCTGAAGCGGCGCAGCTTCCAAGGCAATCAGGGCGGTCATGATTTTGGTGAGGCTCGCCGGTGGAAGCCGGCGAGTCGCATTTTTCTCCAGCAGGACTCGCCCCGACTGGAGTTCGACGAGATAGAGCGCGGTTGCTTTGACGACGGGCCGGTCCGGCGCATTGACCGACTCGGTCGCGTGGACGGCAAGGGGCAGAGCGAGAATGCTCGTCAGAATGGCAGTGAACAGCAATCCGCCCTGGAGCCGACTTGCCATGCTGCACTCGACTTATCGGCCGAAGAGACCCTTCATGAAGTTGCTAGCCTTGTCCATGCCTGACTCGGCCGGCGGTTCTTGCTCCGGAGCCTGAGGCTCTTGCGGCGGCATGACCTCGGGTCTGCTGCCCTGTTGGCGGGTATTCGGTGGCGGCATCCCGCTCACGTCCGGCCGGCCCATCGGTTGACCCATCCCCGGCCGGCCCATGCCCCCCATCATGCCGCCCATGTCCAATTTCGTGAATCCCTCTGGAATCTCGAAGAGCTTGGGATCTTGCCTGCCGATGTTGAGATTGGTGAGCTCGGTCAACATCCGCTTTTTGTCGTTGCCCTCCTTGTACAGAAGGTCCTGCTTGACGTTGATGCCTTCCTTGGTCCGCCAGGAGAATCCGCCGTATTTCTTGCCGTCCGTGCTCGTCGCGATGGTTTTGTATTTCGTGACCTTCACACCGTTCAATGTTTCTTCGCCCATCGCCGTGTCTTCGTAGGTCCATTGTGACGTATCACTGCCTTTGGACGGACCTCCGCCGATCGCATGCTCCATGTACATCTTTTCTGACGGCATGAGCATCCATATCACCTTGTTGTCATACCGGAAAATCTGAACCGCGCCCTCGCCGGAGCCGGTCAGCATTTCCTTTCGCTCTTTAGTGGGCGTCACAAAGATCTTCTGCTTCGTCGTGCCTTCTTCATTTTCAACCGTGGCATCGGCCGAATACTCCGCCTGCGGGCGATTCATTGGCGTCGCCTGTGCCGACAGAGACGCCGCGAAGATGACAAGACCGGTCAGGACAACAAGCAGGTGTCGCATGGCAAGCTCCTTCTCGAAGCGTTGTGAAGTAACTGCAGTGTGTTCGGCCGTCCTCGCTCCGTCACCATCGAGAGCCGGCATCGGGTAAGACAAAAACGGACGTAAGGGTATCCCGTGAGCCAAAAGAAGTAAAGGTGCGTTTCAGCCTTCACAGGCAAGCTCTACGGCGTAGCAACCGTCTTATTCTCCGCTTTGCTGAATCAGCTTTGCGATCAAGCCGGTCCATCCCGTCTGGTGACTGGCTCCGATCCCGGCACCGTTATCGCCGTGGAAGTATTCGTAAAACAGGAGATGATCCTGCCATTGAGGGTCCTGCTGGAACAATTTCTCCCCGCCGAACACCGGTCGCCTGCCTTCGGCATCGCGGAGGAAGATGTCGATAAGCCGTCGGGACAGTTCCGTGGCCACCTCCCAGAGGTTTACATTTTGTCCTGACCCGAATGGATACTCTACCTTGTAGTGATCCCCGAGAAAAAAATGAAATTTCTGCAGTGACTCGATGAGCAGATAGTTGACAGGGAACCAGATCGGTCCGCGCCAGT